>CAMLRG010000005.1 GCA_946482335.1 uncultured Duganella sp.
CGCCAGCGCGCTGCTGCTGCCGCGCGAAAGCTAGGGCCTTACAGCTTCCACTTGTTCCAGGCGGCGAGGACGGCGTTGGGGTATTCGGGGCGGCCGCGGCTGCCGTTGTAGCGGCCCAGCGCGAGATACAGGTTGCCGCGCTCCATGTCGATGTACATGCGCAGGATGGAGCAGCCATAGCGCAGGTTGGTCTGCATATTGAACAGCTTGGAGCGGTCGCGGTCGCCGATCACGTTGGTCCAGAACGGCATCACCTGCATGTAGCCGCGCGCGCCGACGATCGATACGGCGTATTTGCGGTAAGCCGATTCCACCTGGATCAAACCCAGCACCAGGCCCGGGTCGAGCCCGGCCCGGCGTGCCTCGTACCAGGCGGTTTCAAGGAATTCGCGGCGCGTGAATTCGTCCGGCAGCCTGCGCTTCAAGCGGTCCGACATGGCCGAGTGCCAGGCTTCGTACTGGACCCGGTCGGCGGGATTGAGGAAGACCGGCTTGGGCGGCCGCGCATCCATGATGGCGTTGGACAGCGCCAGCCGCACCGAGTCGGCCAGCGCTTCCTCCTTCTGGTTGCCGGCAAAGCCGAACGGCGCGCACAGCACGCCGGTGGCAAAGGCGACCGTGTGCCACCAGCGCAGGGGCCGCGCCCACCAGCGGCGCCGTTCGCGGCCGGTCCTGTGCGCAATCCCTTTCGCTGGGCCAGCCATGGCGGTCACTGCTGGATTTTGCCCTTGATGAAGGCCAGGGCGTCGGCCACCGGTACGGCAGTTGCTTCGGTATCGCGGCGGCCCTGGTATTCCAGGTTGCCTTCCTTCAGGCCGCGCTCGCCGATCACCACGCGGTGCGGCACGCCGATCAGTTCCCAGTCGGCGAACATGGCGCCGGGGCGCTGGCCGCGGTCATCCAGGATGACGTCGATGCCGGCTTCCACGCAAGCGTTGTACAGCTTTTCGGTCTCCGCCTTGACCAGCTCGGAGCGGTCCATGCCCATCGGGCACAGCACCAGTTCGAACGGCGCCAGTGAAGTCGGCCAGATGATGCCCTTGTCGTCGAAGTTCTGCTCGATGGCGGCGCCCAGGATGCGGGTGATGCCGATGCCGTAGCAGCCCATTTGCAGCGGCGCGGGCTTCTGGTTCTCGTCCAGGAAGGTGGCCTGCATCGATTCGGAGTAGGCGGTACCCAGTTGGAACACGTGGCCCACTTCGATGCCGCGTTCGATCGCCAGCACGCCTTTGCCGTCCGGCGAAGCATCGCCTTCCACCACGTTGCGCAGGTCGGCCACGATGGCAGGTTCGGCCACGTCGCGGCCCCAGTTGGCGCCGGTGTAGTGGTAATCCTCTTCGTTGGCGCCGGTCACGAAGTCCGACATCAGGGCCACGGTGCGGTCGGCCACCACGGTGACCGGGCCCTTGGTGCCGATCGGGCCCAGGTAGCCAGGCTTGCAGCCATACACTTCCAGGATTTCGGCTTCGGTGGAGAAGCGGTTCTGCGCCAGGCCCGGCACTTTGCCGGCCTTGATTTCGTTCAGCTCATGGTCGCCGCGCAGCAGCAGCATGAAGTGCTGCTTGGAGCCGTCTTCCTTGTCGACCGTCAGGGCGATGGTCTTGACGGTCTGCTTCAGGTCGATGCCCAGCAGCTTGGCCACGTCTTCGCACTTGGCCGCCTTCGGGGTCGAAGTCTTGGCCAGGGCGGCGCCGGCAGCGGCGCGCGAACCGGTGGCGATGGCTTCCGCCGCTTCCATATTGGCCGCGTAGTCGGAGGTTGGGCAGTACACCAGCGCGTCTTCGCCGGTGGAGGCGATCACGTGGAATTCATGCGAACCGGTGCCGCCGATGGCGCCGTTGTCCGCCGCCACGGCACGGAACTTCAGGCCGAAGCGGGTGAAGATCCTGGTGTAGGCGTCGAACATGATCTGATACGACTTTTGCATGCCTTCCAGGTCGCGGTCGAAGGAGTAAGCATCCTTCATGGTGAATTCGCGGCCGCGCATCAAGCCAAAACGTGGGCGGCGTTCATCGCGGAACTTGGTCTGGATGTGGTAAAAATTCAACGGAATCTGGCGATAGGACTTGATCTCACTGCGCACCACGTCGGTAATCACTTCCTCGGAAGTCGGCTGGATCGCGAAGTCGCGGCCGTGGCGGTCTTTCACGCGCAGCAGTTCCGGGCCCATCTTGTCCCAACGGCCGGTTTCCTGCCACAGTTCCGCCGGCTGGACCAGCGGCATCAGCAGCTCGATAGCGCCGGCCTTGTTCATTTCTTCGCGTACGATCGCTTCGACTTTACGGATCACTTTCAGGCCCATCGGCATATACGTGTAAATGCCGGAACCGAGGCGTTTGATCATGCCCGCGCGCATCATCAACTGGTGGCTGACGATCTCCGCGTCAGATGGAGCTTCCTTGAGGGTTGAAATAAAAAAGCGAGATGCACGCATATCGGTGAATTCTTTTTAAAAAGAGAGAGTTATAATCGACCTAATTTTAAAGGATTAGCTGGCCCGATGCGTCCAAACTTTATACAAAGAGCGCTATTACAGTTGGATTTGTAGTCAAAAATATAAGAGGACGCCTCGGCCACAGAAAGTTTGAGGTGCAATATGCTCGATCGTGAAGGGTTTCGCCCCAACGTCGGCATCATCCTGCTCAACTCGCACAACGAGGTGTGGTGGGGAAAGCGGGTGCGCGAGCACTCGTGGCAGTTCCCGCAAGGCGGGATCAAGTACGGTGAAACGCCGGAGCAGGCGATGTATCGCGAGCTCGAAGAGGAAATCGGACTGCGTCCGGAACACGTGAAAATCATCGGTCGCACGCGCGACTGGCTGCGTTACGAGGTGCCCGATCACTTCATCAAGCGGGAAATCCGCGGCCATTACCGTGGCCAGAAGCAGATCTGGTTCTTGCTGCGCATGTGCGCGCGCGACAATGACGTGAACCTGCGCCTGACCGACCATCCGGAATTCGACGCCTGGCGCTGGCACGACTACTGGGTTCCGCTGGACGTGGTGATCGAATTCAAGCGCGAAGTCTACCAGCGCGCCTTGCAGGAGCTGTCACGCTTCCTGACCTGGCCGGCGCATGGCGACCGTCGTCATTCCTCGCGCTACCTGCGCCAGCCGCATGGCCAGCGGGGACAGCGCAGCAGCGACAAGCCGCAGCAGCCGGCCGTGACGCCCACGCCCGAAGAACTAGCCACCAAAGAATAAGCCCGCAGCGGCTGATCTGCCGGGGTCCGGCCCTTCGGGCCTGACCCCGCCTTACCGGTTTAAAAGAAGAGAATGTTCACCCCCTCCTCCCACGACGTGCGCCGCTTCTTCTGCGACGTCTACCGCAAAGCCAACGCCAACGAGATCATGTCGCCGATCGAGCTGATCGCCCGCGACTGGATCATGGAGCACCCCGAATACCACGACCAGCTGAAGGACGCCGAAGAAGCCATCGCGCGCGACTACTCGGTCGAAGGCGGCCAGGCCAACCCCTTCCTGCACTTGTCGATGCACCTGTCGATCACCGAGCAACTGTCGATCGACCAGCCGCGCGGCATCCGCCCGGCGTTCGAAGCGCTTGCGCGCAAGCTCGGCTCCGAGCACGAAGCGCACCACGAAATCATGGAATGCCTGGGCGAGATGATCTGGAATTCGCAGCGCCGCGGCGTGCCGCCGGACGGTGCGGCCTATGTGGAAGCGGTCAAGCGCCGGATTTAAGCCTCGTCCACGCGGACGATGGGCATATACCAGATCACGGCAAACACCAGCGGGCTGGTGACCGCTGCGAAAGCCACGGCGCGCAGCAAATGCTCCGACTCCACCGCCAGCGCCGGCGCCACGTTGATCAGCCACGGCAGCGTGGCTGCCAGCAGCGCCTGCGACCTGCGCCCCAACCTGGCGATCTGGCACAGCGCCAGCACCGCCACGCCGGCCAGTAATGCGGTTAACAACACCATGATTCGACACCTCCGCGATTGCTCTATGCATCCATCATAGTCGAATAGTGCCGCACGGAAACTATCCAAAAATCGCAAACGCGCCAATAATTTATGCCAAAGTCCTGAGCACGCAATAGCCGCCCCACAGGCGCGCATCCAGCGTCGCCGCCAGTTGGCCGTCGGTGCGTAAATGGATGCAGGCGCCCGCATGCACTTCCAGCCGCGCCAGCATTTCGCGCAGCGTGGCCTGGCCGACAAAATCGGTCCACGCGGCCCCGGCACCAGGACCGCTGCGCGGCGTGACGATGGCGTGGCTGGAGCCGAATGCCGTCGCCAGCCGCAGCGCAAGGCCGGCCAGCCTGGCCCGGCTGCCGATCCCCTTCAATACATGCGGCCACAGGAAGGCGTCGTCGCACAATTCCAGCGCCACCACATGCGGGGTAGCCTGGCGCGCCATCATCGGCAGCCCGCCAACGCGGCTCAGCGCGCGGTCCACCCGCCGTAGCAAGCCGCGCGGCGGCAGCGCATGCCCGACATATATTGTCGAAGTTTCCATGGTAGTTCCCTCCGTGCATCTAAGCCTTTTCCAGCATAGACCACGAATGCCGCGAGGAAACTATCCAATAATTGCGCCGCTCACGCCAGCCGCAGGCCTGCCTTAGAGAAGGGCAATTCGGTGCAGCGTTTGCCGGTGGCAGCGAACAGGGCGTTGGCGACGGCCGGCGCCAGTGGCCCGACCGCTTCCTCGCCGACGCCGCCAGGCGCTTCGTTGCTGTCGACGACCACGATGTCCATCGCCGGCGTCTCGGCCAGCGACAGCAGCCGGTAGTCGGTGAAGTTGGACTGCTCCACCGCGCCATCCTTGACAGTGATCTCGCCATAGAAGGCCGCCGTCAGCGCAAAGATGTTCCCGCCCTCCATCTGGCCCCGCACGTTGCGCGGGTTGACCGCGATACCGCAATCGACCACCGTGGTCACGCGGTGCAGCCTGACGCGCGACTGCGCATCGACCGACAGCTCGACCACCTGGCCGATATGGCTGCCATTGGCGCGCGTGAACGCCATGCCGCGATGGCGTCCCGGCTCCGCCGGTTGGCGCCAGTTCGAGCGCTGTTCCAGCGTGTCGAGTACGCGCAGTTCGCGCGAGTCCGGCTTCACCAGCTTACGGCGGTAATCGAAGGGATCCGTCTTCGCCAGCTGCGCCAGCTCGTCGATGAACGATTCCGTGGCAAAGACGTTCTGCGTTGCCGCCACCGCGCGCCAGTAGCCAAGCGGCACACCGGCATCGACCGTGTTGGTGCGCTGGATGAAGCCGGGGATGGCGTAGTAATGCGTCAGGTGCAAGCCGACAGCGCTGCGGTCGAAGGGCTTGGCATACTGCTTGTCGGCGCCGAAGCGCGAATAGTTGAACAGCGTGTCGCAAGCGCTGTCCATGCGCAGCGCCGCCACGGCGCCTGCCGCATCGAGGCTGGCGCGCAGCCTTAGCACGGCCGCCGGGCGATGGTAGCCATGCCGCATGTCTTCCTCGCGGCTCCAAAGCAGCTTGACCGGCACGCCGGCCTCCTTCGCGATCAAGGCCGCCTGCACGGCAAAGTCGGCCTCGATTCGGCGTCCGAAACCGCCGCCGCTCAGGGTGGTATGGATGGAGACGGCTTCCGGCGCGATGCCCAGCGCCTTGGAGACGAAGGTGCGGGCCGTGTCCTGCGCCTGGGTCGGCAGCCACAGTTCGGCCTTGCCGTCCTTGACGATGGCGGTGCCGTTCATTGGCTCCATCGTGGCATGTGCCAGGAGCGGCACGGTATAAGTCCGGTCCAGCGTGCTGGCTGCGCGCGCCAAGCCCGCGTTATGCGCGGCAATCAGGTCTTCGGCTTTTGCGTTGCGCGGCACGACCAGTTCGCCCTCCTTCTGCACGGCGTCGCGCAGCATGTCGCGGTACGGCGCGCTCGAATGCTTGCTTGCCGAACCGAGATCCCACTGGGGCTTGAGCGCATTGAGGGCTTGCTGCGCGCGCCAGTAGCTGTCCGCCACCACGGCCACCGCATCTGGCAGGCGCACAACCTTTTTCACGCCGCGCTTTGCCAGTGCCGGCTGCGGATCGACCGCCGCCAGCTTGCCGCCGAAATGCGGGCATTGCAGGATGGCGGCGTGCAGCATGCCGGGCAGCTGCACGTCGATGCCGTACACCGCGCTGCCGTCGGTCTTGGCCGGCAGATCGAGGCGCGCCACGTCCTTGCCCATGTGGCGCCAGCGCTCCTTCGGCATCAGCAGCGGGTCGGCCGGCACCGGTTGCGCGGCGGCTTGCCGCACCAGTTTTGCGTAAGCGACCTTGCGGCCGCTGGCGGCGTGGACGACCATGCCAGCCTGCGTATCGCACTCGGCGGCCGGCACCTTCCATTCAGCGGCAGCCGCGCCCACCAGCATCGCGCGGGCCTGGGCGCCAGCCTTGCGCAGATGCGGGAACTGGCGCGCCACGCCGCCGCTGCCATAGGTCGCGTACTCGCCCCAGCCGGGGTTGATGAACTGCTTCTCGACCGGCGCCATCTCGATGCGGATGGTCTTCCAGTCCAGATCCATTTCATCGGCCAGCATCTGGGCGATGGCGGTGCCGGTGCCCTGCCCGATTTCGCTGGTATTGGAGAGCACGGTCACGCTGCCATCCGGCGCGATGCGCACCCAGCCCGGCGGCTGCGGTGGCGGCGCCGGCGGCGCTGCGCCCGCGCCAGCCGTGCCCGCAGCCGGCGCATTGGCCGCCGTCGTCATCGGCCCGATGGCGACCAGCACGCCGCCGGTCGCCAGCGTCTTGAGGAAATCACGGCGCTTGCTCATGCTGCATCCTCCACCTTCATCCCCGCCGCACGGCGGATCGCACGCCTCACACGGGGATACGTACCGCAACGGCACAGGTTCGTCATCGCCGTATCGATCTGCGCGTCGGTCGGCTTGGGGTGGGCTTTGAGCAGCGCGGCCGCGGCCATCAGCATGCCCGACTGGCAGTAACCGCATTGCGGCACCTGCTCCGCGATCCACGCCTGCTGCAGCGCGTGCGAACGGTCCGGCGACAGCGCCTCGATCGTCCGCACCTTGCCCTTGCCGACCGCGCTGACCGGCATCACGCAACTGCGCACCACCTGGCCGTCGATGTGGACGGTGCAGGCGCCGCAGGCACCCGCGCCGCAGCCGTACTTGGTACCGGTCAAACCCAGCGTATCGCGCAGGACCCACAGCAGGGGCGTGTCGCCCTCGACATCCGCCGTGCGGGCGGCGCCGTTGATATTCAGTTTGAAAGCCATTGTCTCCCCCATCAAGTTGGTAGAGATTAACACCGGTCATGCTGTTGAATTCACGGTTGGCTTGGGCGTGTGACGAAACGAGGCAACCGTGATTTAAGCGCCATCAAAAAAACGAAGGCCCGCGCTTGGCGGGCCCTCGGAGCACTGGATTAAGGCTGTTACTGCTGCGCCGCTGCCCAGCGACGTTGGCACTCCCGCAGCAAGCGACTGATCGCAGCGTGGACGGGGTGGATATCGCCCACGCCAAGGTTCTCCACGTCCTCGGCGGCAGTCACCAAGCCAGAAATCGCAGTCTCAAGGCTGGATGCATCTTTGCCCTGGCATGCGGCCATTGCTGCGCGAAGCTGCAGCACTACACTATCGCGTGTACGACCAGCCTGTTTGCCAAGGCTGGTCATTCCATTCAGCGAAACGATCGCCTTGCTTGCGTCTCCTACTACGTCACCCACCATGAAGGCGAGGGACTTTGGTGCGCCATAAAGCTGCACATCACCTGTCGCCGGGTCAATGGTGCCGACAGTATTCACCACAGAATAGCTGCCCGCAGCCAGTGGCGCGGCAAACGTAAAGTCCCTCTTCCACTCGCCATTCGTATCGAGCTCGAAGCCCCAACTGACGATGCGGGTATCGCCTTCAAACACGCCGCCGCCGGTCGATGCGACATAAGCGGCACCTTCCGGCAGCAGGGCATTGGTCTGAGCCTGGAACTGAGGGCCTGCATTGGTTACATTAAAGCTGACCGGCACTTGCTGCCCCGGCCTCAGCTTGCCGTCATAAGGGAGCAGCACGTACTCCAGCGCCTTCGCCAGCAACGGTTGCCATTCGCCGTGTGCCGCCGAGCTGGCTGGCAAGTCAAACGCGAACTGAAGGGTACGGCCAGCGCCATACTGATTGCTGACGATAGCGGTGGCGCCGCCAGCCGGAACACCCGCGTTGAACTCGGCTTGGGAGGCACCACCCTCCAGATCAACACGGCTCGCACGGCCTACGGTAGCGACATGGCCAGCAGCGAAGATCGTGCCGCCCAGGTCCACCGACAGATCGACCGGTCCAAACTTTCCGCGCCACCGCACACCGACAACGGCATCAAGTATCTTATTGCGCTGGTCATGTTCGCCGTCAACCAGCAATCCATCACCATTGAATACCGCTTCACGCAGTTCGTGCGGCAGCGTGCCCGGCAGTTTGTCCTGTTTGCCGGAGAGCCAGTACGTGTTATAGCTGCCGGAACGGAGTCCTCGCTTGAAGTCCGCTTCGTTCAAAACCACGGAATGCGGCACATCCAGTGCCGTCAGCAGGCGAGCGATTTCCTGGGCACGAGTGGTTTGGCATGCCGGATCATTGGCCGCTTCCGCGTCATCCTTGCAGGACACCAGTGCCAGCACATTGCTCCGCGCGCTAGCCTGAGTATTATATGAAAGCGTCAACACCGTAAGAGGCACCTGCGCAATCGCCAAGGACTTCCCGCCTACCTTTGCTGAGAGTACCGCCACCACACTGCCACCCTGCGTGCCAACCGCCTGCCAATCCGCCGATCCTTGGTAGGTGCCACCGATAGGAATGTCGGCGCTAAACGGATAACTTGCGATCACGCGTTCGGTTGCAGGTTCAACGATGCTCAATGTCAGCGGGAGCGCAGCAAACGCCGCGTTGCCGGCATTAGTCGCTGCGAACGACAGCTTGACATGCTGCCCATCATGCAGGCGGCTTGCGGCCGAAGCGAGCGAGGCGGTCAAACCGGCGCCTGTATCGGAGCTGGATGCAACCTTGAATTGTGTTTCCGATTGCGCGAGCAGCATGCCGTTCGCGCCATGAACCAGCAAGCGCGCCACATAAGTTCCCGGCGCCGCACCTGACAATTGCACCGTATAGGCCAGACTCTTGCTCCCGGACGGAAGCAGCTGCATAAGCGCCTCTACTTTCTCGAAACGCACTGTACCATCGGTGTTCAGTAACTGTGTAGTAACGCGTGCATTGTCCAGGCTGGCGTTGGTCAAGGCGTTTACTACGCGGTCGGAAACGCGCACTTGCTCGTACGGGCCGTACTCGCGTTTGTCCACATTGATCGAAGCCGTCGCCTGTGCTCCGGATGCGGTCACGATGCTGAACGAACTGTTGCCGCTAGCAGCAACCTTGCCGCTTGCATCCAGGACTTCCGCCAGCACACGATAGCTGCCCGCATACAGCGAGCCAGTGGACAGCACCAGGCCGCCAAATGGCAGATTGCCACCGGCAGCGATTTGCTGCACAGTGGCGGTGCCGACCACGTAAACAGGTACGCCGGCTGCATCAAGCAGCGTCACCCGCACCGAAGCATTGGCAGGGAAGGCGCTCAGGTTGCTCACCAGACTGCTCACCAGCACAGCTTCGTTGGCGCCGTAACTTGGCTTGTCGGTGCTGGCCACGACCCGATAGATGGAAGCCAGAACTGCAACAGCCTGCCCTCCCAATTCTGTGCGCACGTCGTTGCCATTTACGTCCTTGTACAGCAACTCCAGTTTGGCTACCACCGGTCGCCGTTCTCCGGGAACCGGATTCTTGAAGATGATATCGAAGCCAAGGTCTTTGGCAATATCGGCCGGGAACCGGTCGAAATTCCATTCCACATGGACCTCGCCGTTGGTCGTTTTGATACTAGCCGGTGCAGTCTGGAACGAAGCCTGGTCGATTTCAATATCCTTTGCGGGCAACGTGGCAAGCACGCGCACTCCTTGTAGCGTAGGCACCAGGCCCAGGCCAACGGGTTGTTGCGCCTTGTTTCCCGCCCCGTCTTCAACGATCACATTGCCGGTTCCAGGCCTGCTGGTATCGATCCGGGTGACGCTGAACTGCACGGCCTGTGCGCCCGGCACGAAGGGTACTGTTTCGAGACGCAGGTTGATCGAGTCTGGCGAGAGCAATACTTTGAATACACCGGTATCACGATCGAGCACGCCGTCGCCATTGACATCTTCTCCTGCGTCAAGCTTGCCGTTGCCATTCGCATCTTCGGACCGCCGGCCAACTTTTCCGTCGCCGTTCAAATCTTCGCCTACGTCGAGCAAACTGTTGGCATTTGCGTCCTCGCTATCCGAAGCGCTGCCTTGCAAGGTTTCGCCAAACGGCACCAGGCGCAGCGCTGGCGAAAACCTATCGCCAATAGGATTAATCGCCTGGAACGACAAACCGCCAGGGTAGCCATAGGACTCATGAAAAGCAGCGCCATAAACATAGACGCCAAACGGCACGCTACCGGTAGTTTCGAGGTTATGCGAACCTGCCGAAATTGACACCTGTCCGCCGCTGAATCCCGTATTGCCAATGACAGAAAAGCTGGAGGCATTGATTGGAACTCTATCCAATTGCAGGTTCGACACCTCCCCCGTCGGCACAACGACATTGATGTAGTGGCGATCAAAGCCTGTCTCCGGCGTACTAAAAGTATATCGGGTCAGGAACTGGGCAGTAGGCGTGACCAGAATCTGAACCGGGTCGGCATCGACCTGATCATAACTACTACCTGCCGCAAATTGCGCAACCAGTACTGGCTCAGTTGATTCAATCAGGGAGCGCGTGGTAATCACCCTTTCGTGGAATTCCCCCCGCTGCAACGTCGCCACCACGATACCGTTCACCTTGACCTGCGTGTTGTCGCGTGATGCAAGGATGCGGAAAAAGTCGCCGCGCAAGCGGGTTGCGAATGGCACCGTCAAGAATGACTTGCCCCAGGTGGACACAGGCGGCATCGTCGACGCAATGTGGTCCAGGTAGGCGGCGTAGACTGGAATCTGAGCGCCTGCAATGCCCGTCGAAACCGCCACCGGGGCCGATGCCGATATATGGGTGCCGGTGATCTCGCTCGTGGCCGACGCCATATAAGTCTGTCCTCGGTTGAGCGTTATCGTGAACGGCACTCCGGCCGCGTGACCAGTGATAGCGGTCTTGGGTGTGATGGTGACCTCGGTGTTGTCGAAGGCAGCTACGACCACCATTTGCGCTGCATAATGCCAACCTCTGTAGCTCAACGCGAAATATTCCAGGCCCAGCGCGTCAACCGGCAGGGCGAGGAAAGCGTCCGTCGTTCGCGGCAATTGGTTCAAGCCATAAACAGTGACATCGTCATCGGTGCGGACACGGATGCCCAGTTGCTGAATCTGGTTGATCGCCATCTTGGCGGCATTCGCTGGAATGACAACCGTCGTGACTTGATTCGGCTTAACTGCAAACGAGGCATGGAAATTCAGACCGGAAATATCAACGGTGCCTTGCGTTT
The DNA here is from genome assembly GCA_946482335.1 of uncultured Duganella sp. The sequence continues at coordinate 11,464 of CAMLRG010000005.1, forward strand.
CCTTCTGTCCAGTAATGAACAATGCAAGCCGGGGTGACACTTCCATGTTCGGCGTAAACGCCAAGTAAAACTCTTTACCTGCACTGCCGGTGCCAGCCCTAGCCGATGCCGAAAAGAGGGAAAGACACACCATCAAAGGTACCAGGTATGCCAAAAGCTTCTTCATATAGTTCGCTTTCATTTCTGTTCGACCCCTTGCAGGCGAATCTCGACACGCACACGCTTATCGCCATCTGGCGTAACGCTCTCCGGCGCAACTTTCAATGACGGGTCAATTCGCGTTCCAGGGGCTACCGCCACTAGATTGCCCGCCAATTGCGACGGCACTTCGCCATCCACCACAGTCAATTGCGAAAGATAGTCGCCGCTTGCAAGGAATTTGTACTCGGGGCCCGGCAGCAGCACCGACTTGCTCGACTCTGCCGGTGCCAGGTCCAGCTCGAACTCCCCTTGCATCGCCTGAGTACCGGACGGCGAGTTGAGCACATAGGCAAGCTTGGTCGATACCTTCACATTCGAGCGGTTGACAACATCAACTTTGAATCCTAGCTGTTCCACTGCTCCCAGACGGCTGAAGGCGGGCAACGGTGTCAGAGTCACGCTTTCTATCGCCTGCGTCGGATCGATCACAATCCCGCCCTGCTGCTGTGCGAGTTCGATCGCGCCCCGCTCGGTACCGGGAGCCAATTGGGCCATGCGCACATCAATACTGTAGCGGCCAGGGGCCGTATCGCGTGTATTCCAGGACAGCTGCACAAGCGACTCCCCTGGCGCAAAAGTCAACACGTTGCTAACGCCGCCATTGGCATCGGCCTGGCTTGCAACGATGCTTTCAATGTACTCGCCTTGCTCGTTCTTGACGGTTGCAGCGATGCCGCCGTTGATCGATTCACTGCCGCTATTATTTACCTTCACCGTGATTGCCACTGGTGCGTATGCGACGTAGTTCGCCGTATCGGTAACGATGGCCAGGCGGATGTCGCTACCAGTACCGGCATGTAAGCTGCCGTCCACCGGCAGATCGTTGTATGGCGACACCAGCAAAGCGACTGTTTCGCTGGTATAGCCTTGGGCGCCGAAGCGCACTGTCCTGTCGCCTTGTGCCACGCCTTCCAGGCGGTACTTGCCGGTGGCGTCGGTCGTGGCTGTCAACTGCGTTCCCACAACCGACACCGTTGCCTGGCCGATCGGCTTCTGGGTCTCCACGTCTTTCACGACACCAAAGATAGCCACCGTACTGTCGCTGCGGGCGAGCTTGACATCGCCAACGTCCACCAAGGCGCCCCCGACCGAAGCGGTGCCGTTGCGCAGGGTGTAGCCATCGCGGCGGAACTGGGTCAGGTACAAATCAGGTGGCAATTCAGGCATGCTGAAACGACCCGCCGCATCGGTCAGCACCGTATGCGAATTGCCGTTCACGGCGCTCGCGGCTTCCACCGCAACGCCGCCCAGCGGCGCCAGGGTCGCCATATCAACTACCCGGCCCGACAATCCGGCCGCCGGCGCTTTCTCAAGGCGCGAATCCGCGCGCACGATGGTGTTCTCCTGCACCTGTGCGTTGCCGGTGGCTGTCAGGTAGCCGCTCTTGCTGATGGTGACGACGACCTGGCCCGCAGGAACACTGGCGAACCGGAACGTACCATCGGCGGCGCTGGTGGCCGTCAACTGGACCGGGCCACTGACGGCGATGGTCGCACCCGCAATCGAGGTACCACTGGCTGCATCGGTCACCTTGCCTTCGATGACGCCAGGCTGCTTCGGCGCGGTCGCGCGCATGCTCGGGCTGAAATTCACCAGGACGCCCGCTTCAACCATGCCGCCGCCAGTGACGTTGTCGTAGCCGGCCTTGCTTGCGGTGATGAGGTAATTACCCGGCACCACATTAGCCAGGCGGAAGCTGCCGTCCGCTGCGGTGCTGGCTACCAGCGCGGAGGCGCCAGTTGCAGTCACCTGCACACCCGCCAGCACCTGGCCAGTGGATTCATCGCGAACCTGGCCTTCGATCGTACCGTTTGTTGCCGGTGTCGCGGTCTTGCCGAGGGCGATAGACTGGAAATTGATGGTTCCATCCGCGGTAATGACCGCAGTGGCCGACGCAGCGACATAGCCCGGTGCCGTCACATCCAGTTTCAGCGCGCCGGTGGGCAAGCCGGGGAAGGCAAAGCTGCCGTCCGCACCGGTAGTAGCCGCCTTGCCCAACGCAGCAATCTGCGCCATTGCACCCACCAGTGGTTGACCGCTGGCAGCGTCAATGACGCGGCCGGTGATGCTTCCCGTTGTGGTCGACTGCATCAGCGTCGGGCTGAAGGTGATCGCGCCACCACTACTTGCCGACACGTCTGCAACCACGTTCGCATATCCTGACTTAGCCGCCACGATCTTGAATATGCCAGCGGCCAGTTCAGGCAACTGGTAGCTGCCATCGGCCTGCGTCATCGCGACCGCCGTGGTTCCGGGTACGGAAACCTGTACACCGGCCAGCGGCGCACCGGTGGCACCATCGCGCGCGGCGCCCTTGATTATCACCTTGGCAGGGCCCGCGTCCGGCAGGGAATTCGGAGTCAGGGCAACAACGCCAACGTTACTGGAGACACCGGAGCGCACGTCCAGCGGAGCGGAGAAATTCGCGTATCCCGACGCGCTAACCAGCAAGGTGTAGCTGGCCGCCGGAACGTTGGCCAGCTCAAAGCTGCCATCGGCTGGACTACGTGTCGCAACGCCAGGCAGCTGCAGCAGCGAAATCGTCGCCGATGCAATCGGCTGGCCGCTATTCGGGTCAATGACTCGGCCGATAACGTTGCCGGCCGTCGGCGAGACGACCGGACGCTGCGCCAGTGCGCGCAGTGCCAGTGCCGTTTGGTATGGGTCACCATTCCAGCTGCCATCGCCGGCCTGGGAAATTTGAAGGAAGTTAGACGCTGCACCAAGCAGCTTCAAATCGCTGACGGTACCAACGACAGCCAAATAGGCCAGCGCAGTTTCATGCACGGTGCCCCAGCCGCCGTTTTCCTGCTGTACCGACATCAGCCAGCTGTTTGCGCGCACTACTGCCTCGAGCTGCCCTGACACCTGTACACCTTGCTGCAGCGCGTACGAAGCCAGCGCAGTTAAATTGACGCTTGCCGGGTTGTCATCGAAGCTGAAACCACCGGACACATTTTGTTTTGAAATCAAGTATTGCTTAGCACGCGTGATGTAGCTCGGATCGGAAGCCCCTCCCGACACCATCGCCTGCAATGCCCATGCCGTATCCAAAGGATTGCTGGCGTAGTAGGGCGCGCCGCCCCAGCCACCATCACCATTCTGTCGTGCCGCCAATTGATCGAGCATGGCGCTGGCCCCCTGGCCGGCTTGCAACCGGCTCAGTGCCTTGCGCGCCAGGTATTCAGTGTTGTCTTCTGGATCGGCATCGATAGCAGCTGTCAGCGCGGCAGGCACGTTAGCGATGCGCCTGAGCGTGGCAGCCGCCTCGCTACGGCATTGCAGTGCAGTAGCAACGCCGCCGCCCTGGCCCGGCAAGCTGCCATCGGAACCGACCTGGAGCCATGACAATCCCCTGCTAATTGCTGTATCCTGTGCATGCAGCGATGGCAGACCGACGCAATTGCCGACCAGGAGCATAACCATCGCCAGGCGCTGGGCTTGGCGCCCAAGCATCCCGAGTAGAAGATTTATCAGGTTCTTCACTGTTCATCCTTACTGTGATTTACGCTATTGCTGCGACTGCGCCGGTCAACCAGGTAGCAAGCGGCAAGAACAATGGCTGCCAACGCCACGCCATAGAGGGCGATCTCCCAGTGGGACAATCGTCTCTGCAATGGAACAAAGCTTAAGAGCCATGCTGCGGAGGGGTACAAAAAACCCGTCGACGCTTTAACCCTGAACCAGCGCGATGCAAGGGCATGCAACAACGCTGCCGCAAGGCCGGCATCTCGCAAAAACTCGAAATATTCCATGGTTATTCCGTCAAACCATTCTTCCTACGTAATTTGTTGACGCTGAGTGCAGCATGGACTATGCCTGCGGCGAGGTCTTGTCCCTGAGGCTTTGCTGCTGCCGAGAAGCCTGGCCGAGCTACGTATGTTTAGCATCAGCGCTTTCATTGATTGTCTTTCCCGGATCCACGGTTGCCGCGGCCGAACGCATAACAAACTACAATCACTAGGGCGGCAAGCAAAACCGCCATGACCGCGGCCTGCGGGATATTTAGTTTGTATGGATCGATCTGCGAGGCGATCAACCAGCCGATGCTTGGGTAAATTCCGCCATAGGAAGGTTTTACGCCAAAGCGATCGCAGATCAGCATGTGCAAAAACAGTGCGCCCAATCCGGCCGGCACCAGAAACTCCCTGAGTTCAATCATGCTCCCCCCCAGCATTTCGCGCCTTGGTCTCCGGCGACCCAGTACCAACCGAACGCGTTATAAATGACCTGCATAATCTTCGGTAAGGCGAGGTTCATTGTCCCAAAGCTGAAGCCTGCCATGAAGGCGCCGGAGAAGCAGGAATAAGTTTCCTTCTCGATCAAGAACGCCGTGATCAGAATGGAAATCATTGTGATGGCCATAATGTGCACCGCGATCAGCGCCACCCCTGCGGCCCCGAGAAATGGTGCACTGGCCAGCAGTGCTGTCATTGCCAAGCCCACTGCAAGTCCCATCGCCATGCCAACTGCCGTTGGTACCGCCTTGCCGCCATTCGCGCCGCCTGCAATCTTATATGCGCCTGAGCCGCTTTCTGGGTCGATAATCTGATACCCGCTACCGCTCCAGCCATCAATTGTGACGTTGGCTTCATGGACGACCACTTCTTTTCCTGCGTCAAGTGCAACGGCAATTTCGTTCTTCACGTCCTGGCTGATACGCAATTCGGCGAGCACCGTTTGGTGCAGGGCTGTGTTGGTGCCGCTTAACACATAGATTTTCTGCCCAGCCTTCGCGGCGAGCACCAAGGCCTTCACCGCCGACACACCTTGCGCCTGGCGTGCATCATTTTCCGCCAGCGCTGGATCGCGCAGAATCGTTTCCGGAACCGCATGTTCTTCCGCCGAAGCGAGATTGCCCGACATGCGAACAAAGGCGCGGCGCAGCTCCTGGTCGCCATCACTGGCAGTGACATTCATCGCGATGTGGTCGATATCAACCTCAATTGCGCCGAGGCGGATGCTGCGTGGAATTCCGAACCAATATTGGGTTTCAACTGCACTGGCAACGCGACCGTAGCTCGGCATGCGTTGCGTGAAGACGGCGCCAGTCTGGCGCGCCAGCATTGCGTCGCCCTTATCTACTTGTGCGAAGTACCCAATGACGGCGCTGTGCAGCATGTCGCCTGTGATATCTTCTTTTGAGATATCGGCAATCGCCGTCGGATCCCTTGGATTGAGCTGAAAAGCGAGCAATTTCGCCTTGGTCTTCTCGACACGCTCCTGCACTTCGGCCAATTGCCAGCGGCCGATTCCTTGCAGATCAAGGCCGATGGCGTTGTAATCTCCAACGGTAATATCGTTATCCTCGCCACCGCTCCAACTTCCGCTCGAAGGGTCAAAGTAGCTGTTGGATTGACGCACACTGCTGCCGGCGGTGAAGCTGCCCGGCGACTGCGCCACCACCTTGCCATCGAGACGTAGCTCTGCCCTCATATTCAGCAAGTAACCCGGCAAGGTCCGCGGCAGCTCGCTTGGCAAGATAGGGCTGCCATCGACGTGCGGCTTCGGCAGGTAGCTGTTCAATAAATCCACGTCGGACGCCGATGCTGGAGAGAACCCTAGCGTGATCTTCTTGCCTACCAGCTGCGCCGTGCTCTGGTTAATTTCAATGATTGGACTCGATGGATCATTCAGGCCATCGGCAGCATAAATATTGGTCCGGAAACGCCACTTCAAACGGTCCGGCAACGCCTGCATTACCTGCCCGACCACAATAGTTTTGTAAGGCAGTGTGCCCAGCAATATGGGATACTGCTCAGACTTGATGACACGTGCGCCGAAGACCGCCGTGGGCTGCGGATCATCAGCTTGTGACTTGATATATTCCTTGACACGTGCGCCATACGCGTTTGTGTAATTTTGTACCGCTGCGAGGTTTGGGTACTGGACGTAGCCTTGGTCAGACGCAATCTGCGCCCCTACAGCAAGGGCCGCTTGCTGCTCATCCCTGGAGACCGGCACGTTTGCGAGGACATCCATTGCAGGTGGCAGCGTGCGGTATTGCTTAAAACTGGCGTCCAACGATATCCAGGTGGATGACTGACGCTCCAGCGCTCCGCGCGATGGGTGGAAATCGACATAGGCTTGCACCCAGACGTGCTCCATACGCACAGTCTTGACGCTGCCACCCGACACGATCCCCACATTTGGAATGCCACCTTGTCCAAGCATCTGGAGCGGCCTCCGTCGTCGCGACACCGCCCAGCCAATTCTTGAGCCGGTCGGCTGGCACTTCGATCGTGCCATATGCGTAGCGCGCCGGGATGCCGCTGGCACGATATAGGGCGATGAGTAGCGACGCCGTGTCAAAAGCGTTACCGCGCATGCTGCGCAAGGTGGCTTCGCTTCCCTGAACACTGCCGTAGGTGGGCGTGTACCCGACGTTGTTGCGCACCCACTCGTAGATCCTGATGGGGTCTTTGCCGAGTTCCGCCGCTTTGTCGCGAATGGCTGACGTTAGCTGGACTTCCTCGGCAGCAGTCAGATCCGCGCCGCCAGGAAGGTTCGGCAAACCTGCGACGGACAGCGTCAGTCCGGCCGGAATTGCTCCAGCCAGCATGATTGAACGATACCGTGGCTGGAATAACGAGGCTTGGAAATCTTCAGCTTGCACAAATGGTTCGCGCGCTTTGTCAGCCTTTACACCAAATGGCAGACGCGCTGGGTTGCCCAAGGTATGTGATCGGGGACTGATTTGTCGCTCAAAGAAGCGGGTCAATGCATTGAGTGCAACTCGCTGCTCCGCAACGCCAAACGCATTGTTGTCGATATCCGTAAGCAAGCGCTCGAATTCGCTTTTGCGTGCTTTGAACTGCCCAACCACTGCGGCGTGCCGTTGCAGAACCTCCGCACCAAGGCCCCTCCTCCTGAGGTGGGCTTCGGTTTCCGCAAAACTTTCTTCCGCCGCTACCATGATGCCACGGGCCAGTGCCCCCTTGGCCCGCATGCTTGCCAGCAGTTGGCCAAAATTGCGCGGCGCAGCTGGGGCGGTAAAGTGGCGGGAAGCTGCACCAGGGGCGCTGGATTGCAATTCCTCATACATCTCCGAAAGCAGCTTCGCGAACTGCTCTTCTATGTTCTGCAGGACCGGTGCAGCAGCGTGCGCCGCTGGCGTACGCGTCGCTGCAATGACCGGGCTGGTGATCATCGTCGAAAACGCGAGCAGAACGATAGACGAGACGGCACGTTGAAACACTTGATTTCGAAACATGTTGTTGCCTTTTCAATTACCGAAGGTGCGCGGTCGGCACAGGTCCCGGCCCATCAATTGGACCGATTGTGTAGTGGGAAGTATCCTAGCGGAATTTTTCCTCAAGGAAACTCTCCTTTTGTCACACTACATAAAAAACAACAATTCAAAAATGAAAAGGCCCGCACAGGGGCGGGCTTCTTCGGAGTGGTCCCGGATCATCGCTTCAGGACCAAGGTACTTGGCAGCGAGTGCATGTAAGCGACGATGTCAGCAATGCCCTCACAGCGATACCCTTCATGGACGGGTGCTTACGCTCGCCCTTCTGATAGCCCTTCAGCGCCTTCTCAATGTATTTGGCAGACTGGCCGCCAATTTTCGGCACCTGGAACACTTCCGGGAATGTCGCTTTGTTGCCTGGGATTGCGTGGCAACCGATGCACATCTCGATCTTGCCTTTAGCGTTCTTGGCGTCGCCGACGATGTCCGCCTCAGGATACCTCAGAGCTTTTACTTGAGTTTGGGCTTGGCGATGGCTCGCAAAGCGTGAATGCCGCTCGCCAGCGCGAAGCCAACTGCCATCAACATGCCGGTTCGGGCGTCGGGTTCCCGAACTGCGGCCATCACATAGCTGCAGTGGCACGCCTGCATGCCGACGAAAACGGCAATGAAGAACACGGCGGTCGCCGCTAATAGCAGCGTAATGGTCGCCTTTGTGGCAATTGTTTTTCTGGCCATCCAGGCGGACACCAGAGTTGTTGCGAGTACGCTAATCCATGACATCATCTGTTAACCTCCTATGCGTGGACTCCTTGGTTGAATTCAACCAAGGAATTGCTACCTGCGCCCGGGATCAGAGAAGCTGTAAGGACGAACACGTAAAAAAAATGCCGTTCAGTCCAAACTGAACGGCATTACCGCATCTACAGGTTTTCTTGAGAAGGGCTGGATCAGCGCTTCAGGACCAGGGTACCTGGCAGCGAGTGCAGGTAAGCGGCGATGTCGGCGATGTCCTTGTTGGTCAGCGGCTTGACCTGGCCGGTCATGATCGCATTCGAGCGGCCATTCGGTGCGTCGCCGCGCTTGTAGGCGATCAGTGCGTGTGCCAGGTAATCCTTGTGCTGGCCGGCCAGCTTGGGATAGCTCGGGTCGATCGGGCTGTTGTAGTCCTTGCCGTGGCAAGCCGCGCAGCTGTACTTCTCGGCCAGGGCCTTGCCGTTTTCGATGTTGCCGCCAGCCAGGGCGCTGAACGATACGGCGGAGCAGAACAAAGCAATAATCAGTTTTTTCATGGTTCCAGGCCTCATTTCTGCTGGGAGTAGTAAGCGGCGATGTCAGCGATGTCCTGGTCGGACAGGCTCACAGCGATACCCTTCATGGACGGGTGCTTACGCTCGCCCTTCTGGTAGCCCTTCAGCGCGTTTTCAATGTATTTGGCAGACTGGCCGCCAATCTTCGGCACCTGGAACACCTCTGGGAAAGTCGCTTTGTAGCCTGGAATTGCGTGGCAACCGATGCACATCTCGATCTTGCCTTTAGCGTTCTTGGCGTCGCCGACGATGTCCGCGGCTGCGGCAGCCTGCGCTACGGCGGCCAGCGCGAGGAGTGCGAAGATTTTTTTCATAATGTGGGCTTTAATCAGTTGTAATCGATACTGCCATGCGCAAAAACCTGGCTTTTGCGCCCTCAACCTGCGATTTTACCCCACAAAATGGCACCTCGTCCATAAGGCATATCAAGCTGACATCTTCTCAGTGCAGCGGCTGGCCCGGCTGTGGCCCCTTGGCCGGCGTTGGCTTGGCGGCATCGCTCGGCGGCGTCCCACTTTCGATGAAATCCTTCATCCGCACCAGATCGTCGTCCAGCTCCTGCTTGGGATCGCGGCCAAGCAACACCGCCACGCCATGGCCCAGCGCACCGGCCGGCGGCTGGTATGACATGCGCACCGTGACGCGGGTGCCGCTGTCGGTCGGCTCGAACAGCACGGAACCGGAATGCGCCACCACCGAGCCCGGCGCGGTCTGCCAGGACAGCAGGCTGGGACGCCGGTAGCCGGTCTGGATCGCGTCCCATTCCACGCGCGTGCCGGCCGGGCCTTTCACCACCCAGTGCGAGCGCTTGTCGTCCAGCTGGCGCACGTCGACCACATGCGACATGAAGTAAGGGAAGTTCTTGTATTCGGTCCAGACATCGAACACGGTGTCGATCGGCGCCTCGATCTCGATGCTCTTTTCCAGCTTGATGCCGCGCCGTCCCACCAACTGCGTAAACGGACGGTTGCCGGCACCGCGCGCCAGCAGCGCCAGCCCGACCGCCGCCAGCGCCGCAGCCAGCGGCGTGCGCCGTGCCGCGCCATAGCCGCCCAGCGCCACACCGCCCGCCACCGACAGGATGCGCAGCGTCGGCGACCAGTTATCCTGCAGCGGGCTCCAGCGCGACCGCGCACGCCGCCCCTCGCCCTGCAAAGCGGAGATGTCGCCCGGCTGCTCGTGCACATCGAGCTTGTCGTAGACCTCCCGCACGCCGGCCACGTCCCGTACGCAATCGATCAAGTCCTGCCGCTCGTCCGATAACACCGGGCCATACAACTCGACGCGGCCGCCACGTGCGCACACCGAAATGGCATGCGGGTGGGCCACGGCGCGGCCCAGGGCGCTGCGCACGCGTGCTGCCAGTTTGTCGTCGCGGCGGTCCTCGCCCCGGCCGCCCGTCACGCGGCCGGCTGCGTGGCCGACGCGGGCTTGCACGCCCGCCCAGCGGTTGCCCATATCGCGTCCGATGACGTCGGCGGCATCGCCGGCCTGGACCGCAAGGCTGTGCAGTTTATCGCCCACCAGCGCCCGCCGCCGGCGGCCCTGGACGGGATCGAAGAGGTACATCGCTGTCGCCCCCAGTGCCGCGGCGCCCAGCAAAGTAGCCCATGTGTTATATGACGTTTCAGTCTTCATGATGTGCTCCTTGGCGAAAATCGCGTCTTCGCAGTTTAAGCTAACATGGTGATCCCTGAAGTCCGGGAGGCAGTCATGGCAAACCAGAGTTATCACAAGGGGAAATGGAAGGCGGAAGTGGATGCCGATGAACTGGCGGGCGGCAAGTTCCAAGGCGTGGTTCTGCTGTTCCATGAGGATGGCCAAGTGCAGGGGCAGCAGATCGAGCACCGCGTGCCCGACCTGGCCGATACGTTCGACGGCGCCCTGCTGGAGGCCAAATCGCTAGCCCATCGCTTGCTGGGAGACCTGTAGAATATGTCCACCCATAGCCATATTTACCAGGAAAACCATCCATGCAAGCACCCCAGCGTTTCGAGGGTTCGGACAATTATGTCGCCACCAACGACCTGAAACTGGCAGTCAATGCCGCGCTCACCTTGCAGCGTCCCTTGCTGATCAAGGGCGAGCCGGGCACCGGCAAGACCATGCTGGCCGAGGAAGTCGCGGCCGCCCTCGACATGCCACTGATGCAGTGGCACATCAAGTCCACCACCAAAGCCCAGCAAGGCCTGTATGAATATGACGCCGTGTCCCGCCTGCGCGATTCGCAGCTGGGCGATGAACGCGTGCGCGATATCCACAACTACATCGTCAAGGGCGTGCTGTGGCAAGCCTTCACCGCGCCGGAACCGGTAGTGCTGCTGATCGACGAAATCGACAAGGCCGACATCGAATTCCCCAACGACCTGTTGCGCGAGCTGGACCGCATGGAATTCTATGTCTACGAAACGCGCGAAATGGTGACCGCCAAGCATCGCCCGCTGGTGATCATCACCTCCAATAACGAGAAGGAATTGCCGGACGCCTTCCTGCGCCGCTGCTTCTTCCACTACATCAAATTCCCGGACAAGGACACGATGGAAGCCATCGTCAGGGTCCACTACCCGCACCTCAAGCAGGAATTGCTGGCCACCGCGCTGCAAACCTTCTACGAAGTGCGCGACGTGCCGGGCCTGAAGAAAAAGCCCTCGACCAGCGAATTCCTCGACTGGCTCAAGCTCCTGCTGGCGGAAGACATCCCGCCGGAAGCGCTGCGCAGCAAGGACCAGAAGGCCATCGTGCCGCCGCTGCACGGCGCGCTTCTGAAAAACGAACAAGACGTCCACCTGTTCGAACGCCTGGTCTTCATGTCGAGGACCAACCGCTGATGGATACGCCAGTTCCGGTTACGCTGGAAGCCAACGGCTTGCGCCTGGAGCCGCTCGGGCCGCAACACGCCACAGGCCTGCGCGATGCGGCCAGCGACGGCGAACTGTGGAAGCTGCGCATCACCTCCGTGCCCGAACCGCACAATGTGGACGCCTACATCGCCACCGCGCTCGATATGCGCCCCGGCCGCCTGGCCTTCGCCGTGGTCGACAGCGCAACCGGCCACGTGCTCGGCACCACCAGCTACCACGACATCGTGCCCGCCATCGACCGCGCCGAGATCGGCTATACCTGGTACCGCCGCAGCGCCCAGCGCACCCACGTCAACACCACCTGCAAGCTGCTGTTGCTGACGCACGCCTTCGAAACGATGCGCTGCGCCGTGGTCGGCTTCCGTACCGATAACTTCAACCATGCCTCGCAAGCGGCCATCGAACGCCTGGGCGCCAAGAAGGATGGCGTGCTGCGCCACCACGCCGCACGGCGCGACGGCACCGTGCGCGACACGGTCATGTACAGCATCCTGCGCGGCGAATGGCCTGAGATCAAGGCGCAGCTACGCTACCTGCTGGCGCGGAGGGCTTGAAATGCTGATCGATTTCTTCTTCACGCTGAAGGACGCCAAGATCCCGGTCACGATCAAGGAATTCCTCACCCTGCTGGAAGCCATGCAAAAGCAGGTGTTGGAACCGTCGCTGGACGACTTCTATTACATGAGCCGCCTGTGCCTGGTAAAGGATGAAGCGAACTACGACAAGTTCGACCGCGCCTTCGGCCAGTACTTCAAGGGCATCAACGCCGTATTCGATAACAGCAAAGAGATCCCGCTCGACTGGCTGGTGCAGCGCATGAAGCGTGAACTGACGCCAGAGCAGATTGCCGCGCTGGAGAAGTTCGGCTACGACAAGCTGATGGATCGTCTGAACGAACTGCTGAAGGAGCAGAAAGAGCGACACGAAGGCGGCAACAAATGGATCGGCACCGGCGGCACCTCGCCCTTCGGCCATGGCGGCACCAACCCCGAAGGCATCCGCATCGGCGGCAAGGGCGGCAACCGCACGGCGGTCAAGGTATGGGAGCAGCGCACTTACAAGGACTACGACGGCGACCGCGAACTGGGCACGCGCAATATCAAGGTCGCCCTGCGGCGCCTGCGCAAGTTCGCACGCGAAGGCGTGGCGGAAGAACTGGCGCTCGACCAGACCATCCGCGCCACCGCCAACAATGCCGGCTACCTCGACATCAAGATGCAGCCCGAGCGCAAGAACAACGTCAAGGTGCTGATGCTGATGGACGTGGGTGGCACGATGGACGACCACATCGAACGCGCGGAAGAACTGTTCTCGGCCGCCAAGACCGAGTTCAAGAACATGGAGTTCTATTACTTCCACAATTGCGTGTACGACTACCTGTGGCGCAGCAACCGCCGTCGCCACGCCGAGCGCTTCGCCACCTGGGACGTGCTGCGCAAATACCCGCCCGACACCAAGCTGATTTTCGTCGGCGACGCCACCATGAGCCCCTATGAAGTGCTGCAGCCCGGCGGCTCGGTCGAATACAACAACGAAGAAGCCGGCGCCGAATGGCTCGGCCGCTTCACCGCCCACTTCCCCAAATTCATCTGGCTCAACCCCGAGCCGGAAGGCCTGTGGCAATACCGCCAATCAATCACCGTGATCCGCCAGATCATGCAGAACCGCATGTTCCCCATCACGATCGAAGGCCTCGAGCGCGCCATGCGTACCCTGAGTAAATAAAAGTTGGGGTCAGGTCTGGCAATCGGACATTTTGCGCAGCAAAATGTCCGATTGCCAGACCTGACCCCGACTTTCAAAGGCGCATGAACTTGCGCAGGACGGCTTGCAGTTGGTGCTGGGCCAGGGGTTTGTCGAGCATGCCGGCGGCGCCGGCGGCGCGGGCGCGGGTGGTGTCGTAATCGTGGGCCGATTGCACCAGGAAGACCACTTCGGGCTGCGCCGCTTCACTGCGCAATTGGGCGCACAGCAGGTAGTGGTCGATGATCGGGGCCGCAAAATCGAGCAACACCACGGCCACCGGGTGCTGGCGGCAGAGCGCCAGCGCGGCGACGCCGTCCACCGCCCACAGCACCGGGGTGCCGAACTGCTTCAGGCTCGCGCCCAGTTGCTCGCTGAAGGCGGCATTGGCGTCCACGCATAGCACGGCGCCTTCGCGGCGCGGCTTGCGCATCTTTTCATAGACGGCGGGATCGGTCAGGTCCAGATCCAGCCTTTCGCGGCGGCGGCGCTCGGGCACCAGCGTGCCGCCGGATGCCGACAGCCCGCCCAGCACTTCGGCTCGGCGCGCCACCAAGCGGGCCAGCTCGGCGTACATGTCTTTCCATTGCACCGGCAGCGGCAGGTTCGGGTATGGCAGCGCGACGCCGGTGGCACCCAGTACCAGCGCGGGGCGGATGTCGCCTGCAGCCAACGATGCAATGGCGGCCAGCGCCTTCAACTCGGTGCCGTTGGCAATGTAAATGTCGGGATCTTGCAGGCTGTCCTCGGACAGGCACAGGTAGGACGGCCCGTCGGCCGGCGCGCGCGCCAACCCTTGCGCGAGCAGGCGCCCGGCATCCGGCGGGAAGCCGACCAGCCGCACTGCGAACGGGTGCCGATCTGTGGTCATACGCGCATTTTAGCGCCCGGATTCCCTTGCGCCACTGGCCGTTGCGGATAGAATGCGCAAGCATGCGATCCGTCAAGACGGAAAATACTGTATATAATCACAGCACTTTGCATTACCAATAACACGTATGGCCACTAAAAAACCAGTTTCCGAATACAGCGAATCATCCATCCGCGTCCTCAAAGGACTGGAACCCGTCAAGCAGCGCCCGGGCATGTACACCCGCACCGAGAACCCGCTGCACATCATCCAGGAGGTGATCGACAATGCCTCCGATGAAGCACTGGGCGGCCATTGCAAAAACATTATCGTGACGCAGAATGCCGACGGTTCCATCACCGTCGACGACGATGGCCGCGGCATCCCGGTCGGCCTGCATCCGGAAGAAAAAGTGCCGACGGTGGAAATCGTCTACACCCGCCTGCACGCGGGCGGCAAGTTCGACAAGGGTTCGGGCGGCGCCTATGCTTTCTCGGGCGGTCTGCACGGCGTCGGCGTTTCCGTCACCAACGCGCTGTCCAAGCGCCTGGAAATCTCGGTCTGGCGCAAGGACGATGCCGGCAACGGCTTCCACCAGATCGCTTTCGAGAACGGCGACCTGGTCGAACCACTGAGCTCCCAGCCTGCGCCGAAGGATGGCAAGAAGTCCGGTACCCGCGTTACCGCCTGGCCGGACCCGAAGTATTTCGATTCGCCGCTGATTTCCCAGGTCGAACTGCAACGCCTGCTGCGCTCCAAGGCCGTATTGCTGCCGGGCGTGACCGTCAAGCTGAAAAACGCCAAGACCGGCGACGAGCAGACCTGGCTTTACCAGGATGGCCTGCGCGGCTACCTGAATGAGCAACTGGCGCAGACCACTTCCGGCGGCGAAACCCTGATCCCGCTGTTCGAGGGCGAGCAGTTCGCCACGCCGGATGCGGAAGGCTTTGCCGAGGGCGAGGGCGCTTCCTGGGTCGTGGCGTGGACCGAGGAAGGCGCGGTGGTGCGCGAATCCTACGTCAACCTGATCCCGACCCCGAACGGCGGCACCCACGAATCGGGCCTGCGCGAGGGCTTGTTCGGCGCGATGAAGAATTTCGTCGAGCTGCATTCGCTGCTGCCCAAGGGCGTCAAGCTGCTGCCGGAAGACGTGTTTGCGCGCGCTTCCTTCGTGCTGTCGGCCAAGGTGCTGGATCCGCAGTTCCAGGGACAGATCAAGGAACGTCTGAATTCGCGCGATGCGGTGCGCCTGGTGTCGACCTTCTCCAAGCCGGCGCTGGAGCTGTGGCTGAACCAGCATATCGACTATGGCAAGAAGCTGGCGGAACTGGTGATCAAACAGGCGCAGTCGCGCCTGCGCTCGGCGCAGAAAGTCGAGAAGAAGAAGTCGTCCGGCGTGGCAGTGTTGCCGGGCAAGCTGACCGATTGCGAGTCGGATGAAATGAGCCGCACCGAATTGTTCCTGGTCGAGGGCGACTCGGCGGGCGGTTCGGCCAAGATGGGTCGCGACAAGGAATTCCAGGCCATCCTGCCGCTGCGCGGCAAGGTGCTGAACTCGTGGGAGACGGACCGCGACCGCCTGTACGCCAACAATGAAATCCACGATATCGCGGTGGCCATCGGCGTCGATCCGCACAACCATGGCGACAGTCCGGACCTGTCCGGTCTGCGTTACGGCAAGATCTGCATCCTGTCCGATGCGGACGTGGATGGCTCGCACATCCAGGTGCTGCTGCTGACACTTTTCTTCCGCCACTTCCCTGCCCTGATCGACCGCGGCCACATTTGCGTGGCGCGTCCGCCGCTGTACCGCGTCGATGCGCCGGCACGCGGCAAGAAGCCGATCCAGAAGCTGTATGCGCTGGATGACGGCGAACTGGTGGCGATCGAGGACAAGCTGCGCAAGGATGGACTGAAGGAAGGTTCGTGGACGATTTCCCGCTTCAAGGGCTTGGGCGAGATGAATGCCGAGCAGCTGTGGGAGACCACCATGAATCCGGATACCCGCCGCCTGCTGCCAGTGTCGCTGGGCGATTTCGACCATGGCTATTCGTCGTCGCGCTTCAATATGCTGATGGGTAAGGGCGAAGCGGCTGCGCGCCGGGCCTGGATTGAAGAACACGGCAACGAAGTGGAAGCTGATATTTAAACCGGTAAAACAGTGCCTGACCCGCAGGGTCAGGCACTGGTACGCGACCGGTGCGAGCCTGGTGTCTGACCCTGTGGGTCAGACACCGAATTACCGGTTTGGAAAGCAAATAAAATGACTCAAGCAAATCTCTTTGACGACCCAATCCCCGAGATGCCGCCAAGCGGCGGCGGCAGCGACGATGGCGGCGAAACCCTGACCCTGTCCACCTTCGCCGAACGCGCCTACCTGGACTATGCGATTTCCGTGGTCAAGGGCCGCGCCCTGCCGGACGTGTGCGACGGCCAGAAGCCGGTGCAGCGCCGCATCCTGTACTCGATGAATGAACTGGGCCTGGGCCCGACCGCCAAGCCGCGCAAGTCCGCCACCGTGGTCGGCGACGTGCTGGGTAAATTGCACCCGCACGGCGACCAGTCGGTGTACGACGCGCTGGTGCGCATGGCGCAGGACTTTTCGCTGCGCTACCCGCTGATCGACGGCCAGGGCAACTTCGGTTCGCGCGACGGCGACGGCGCGGCGGCGATGCGATACACCGAAGCCCGCCTGACCCCGATCTCGCGCCTGCTGCTCGACGAAATCGACCAGGGCACGGTGGACTTCATCCCGAACTACGACGGCTCGTACGAGGAACCTGCCCTGCTGCCGGCGCGCCTGCCGATGGTGCTGCTGAACGGCGCTTCCGGCATCGCGGTGGGCCTGGCGACCGAAATCCCTTCGCATAACCTGACCGAAGTGGCGCGCGCCGCCGTGGCGATGATCCGCAACCCGAAGATCTCGCATGCGGAACTGATGGAAATCATCCCCGGCCCGGACTTCCCGGGCGGCGGCCAGCTGATCACTCCGCGCGCCCAGCTCGACGACATGTATGCCTCGGGCCGCGGCTCGATGAAAGTGCGTGCGCGCTGGAAGATCGAGGAACTGGCGCGCGGCCAATGGCAAGCCGTGGTCTACGAACTGCCGCCCGGTACCTCGGCGCAGAAAGTACTGGAAGAAATCGAGGAATTGACCAATCCGAAGGTCAAGCTGGGCAAGAAGACACTGTCGCCGGAACAGGTGGCGCTGAAAGGCCTTCTGCTGGGGCAGTTGGACAAGGTTCGCGACGAAGCGGGCCGCGAGGCGGCCGTGCGCCTGGTGTTCGAGCCCAAGTCGAAGAACCAGAACCAGACTGAATTCATGCACATGCTGCTGGCGCACACGTCGCTGGAGACCTCGGCGTCGATGAACCTGGTGATGATCGGCGGCGACGGCCGTCCGCGCCAGAAAGGCATCAGTGAAATCCTGGGCGAATGGATCGAGTTCCGCTTCGCCACCGTGACCCGCCGTACCCAGTTCCGCCTGAACAAGGTCGACGAGCGCATCCACATCCTGGAAGGCCGCCAGATCGTCCTGCTGAACATCGACGAAGTGATCGCGATCATCCGCAATTCGGACGAGCCGAAAGCGGCGCTGATCGAACGCTTCAGGCTGTCGGACCGCCAGGCCGAAGACATCCTGGAAATCCGCCTGCGCCAATTGGCGCGGCTGGAAGCGATCAAGATCGAACAGGAGTTGTCCGAGCTGCGCAAGGAGCGCGAAGGCTTGCAGGACGTGCTGGACAACCCGTCCTCGCTGAAGCGCCTGGTAATCAAGGAAATCGACGGCGACATCAAGACTTACGGCGACGCGCGCCGCACCCTGATCGAGGAAGCGCAAAAGGCCATGGTGGAGCAGAAGGTGGCCGACGAGCCGGTCACCGTGATCATTTCCGAGAAGGGCTGGGTGCGCGCGCGTACCGGCATCGGTCACGATCCGGCGCAATTCACCTTCAAGGCGGGTGACGCGCTGTACGGCGCCTTCGAGTGCCGCACCGTCGACACCCTGCTGGGCTTCGGCGACAACGGCAAGGTGTATTCGGTGGCGGTGGCTGCCCTGCCCAACGCGCGCGGCGATGGCGTGCCGATCACCACCCTGGTGGACTTGTCGGGCGGTGCACGCCTGCTGCATTACTTCGCGGGCAATGCGGACAAGCAGCTGCTGCTGGCGTCCGACGCGGGTTATGGCTTTATCGCCAAGGCTGGCGACATGGTGTCGCGACTGAAGGGCGGAAAGGCCTTCATCACACTGGACGAGGGCGCGAAGCCGCTGCCGCCGACCGTGGTGACCGAGGGCGCCAGCGCGGTAGCCGTCATTTCCGAAAAAGCCAACCTGCTGGTGTTCGGCATGGACGAAATGAAGGTCCTGTCCAACGGTGGCCGCGGCGTGATCCTGATGGACCTGGCGGACAAGGAGAAGCTGGTGGCCGCCTGCGCGATTACCGACAAGGGCGTAACGGTGCAGGGTATCGGCAATGCGCAAAAGGCGAAGGAAGACCGCATGGGCCCGACGGCCCTGGCGCCGCACTTCGGCAAGCGCGCCCGCAAGGGTAAGCCGATGCCGGTGCGGATCAAGCCCACGGGTTTGGTGCCTAACGCGTAAAACCGGTAGGACGGGGTCTGGCCCAAGGGCCAGCCCCCCGATGACGCGGCCGCCGCGGACTGGTGTCAGACCCTTGGGTCTGACACCGGTTTACCGGTTCTAGCGCGGCGCATAGAGATCAATAGTCTCCTGCACCGCCTCATTACAAACAACACAAAACGCCTCACTACGGTCAAACATCAGGCATTGCTGCTGCGAGCGGTAGTATCCGGTCGCCTCATAATTCGCCCCCTCGAACGCCCCCACCGCCTTACGGTTCGGCGCTTTGGAGAAAAGCGCATTGGTCCACGCCAGATCCTCCCTGAACAACTTGCTCATCTCCGACTCAGGCCGGTTGTCCTTGCGCAGCCGCGCCCTCACCTTCTGGTACTCGCGCGAATGCGCCTCATACTCCGCCTTCGGCCAGGCCATCGGCAGCGCCGTCCCCGGCGTCACGAATTTCTTCCACTTAACGTTCGCGGGATCAAGCAAGGCCGTCACGTTCGGCTCCCAAGGCTCCATGCGCGCACCGCCCGTCGCGTAAGCCACCGGCGAGGTGTAGTACTCGTCCGCCAGCCCGGCGAAATGGTGGCCGAATTCATGCACGAACAGGTAGTTCGCCCAATCGTTGTCCGCCGCCGCGGTACTGAACTGGCCGTAAATGCCGCCGCCGCCGTAAGTCTCGTTATTGACCAGGATCTCGATGAATTCATACGGCGCATGCTGCGCAATCTCGCGCAACGCGCGGTTGTCCAGCGTCAGCACATAACGCTCGCTGCCGAAGATGTCATAGCGCGTGCCCAGCTTCGATGCATGGTGGGTTTGCGTCGAAGGCCGCGACACGCCGCTTTCCTGCGTCGGCACCGCCATCGCCCACACGTTGAAATCCTTGGCCCGCTCCTTGAACGGCGACACGGTGAACAGGTAGTCGGACAGACGGCGCGCCGCCGCTTCGAACTTCGCCATATCGGCCCTGGTATAGCCATCGCCCAGGATCAGCAAGTCCACCTTCTTCTCGCTCGGACCATTGAGACGGATCGGGATCGGCTTGGCCGGCGCAGGCTCCTGCTTGCGCACCACGTCCATCGCATCGGTGTCGACCTCCACGCTCCACACCACGGAGAATTCATTGCGCTCGTCCCGCTTCAGGATGCGCACCTTGACCGGACGGTCCGGCTTGGGGAAACGCACCGATTCATGGAAGCCGCGCGTCAGCTTGGCCGCTTCGTCGGTAGTGCGCCATTCGCCGAAGATGGTTGAAAAGGTCCGCGTATACAGCAGCTTGCCGGTCTTGGCATCGGCCACTTCCACCTTGTTGACGCCGCGGTTGGTGGTGTCGATGGTCTTGGCCATGTCGCCCGGCCATGGCAGCGGCTCGATCGCAACTTGTTCGATCGCGTAACTTTCGTTTAGCGCGTTACCGCTGTGCATATAGTCCAGGCGCACGGTGGCAGGCTGCGCCGCCAGTGCGAGGCCCGCCACGGCGCACAGTGCTGTTCCCGCCAGCAGTCGATTCAGGTACGGCATGAAGTCTCCAGTGTGGTTTTAGTGGCGGGTATTGTAACTTTGCTTTGCGGAATACTATAGACCAGCCAATCGGGCAGGCATAAGATGGCGCCATGCCCATCGAACCCGAACAGCTCAGGACCTGGCTGGCCGCGGCCGGCCAGCAGGATGCAGCGGCATTCCGTGCGCTGTACGACGCGGCCGCGCCGAAACTGTTTGGCTTTGCCTTGCGTATATTACGTAGGCGGGAACTGGCCGAGGAGGCGTTGCAGGAGAGTTTCGTTTCGATCTGGCACTCCGCGCCGCAGTACCAGGCCGGCCTGGCAGCCCCGCTGACGTGGATGGCTGCCATCGTCCGCAACAAGGCGCTCGATATCCTGCGCCGCACAGACGACACAGTGGAACTTGGCCCCGCAATGGACGCATTACTTCGGGACGATGCCAGCACGCCGGCCGAGGCGAGTGAAATGAGCAGCGAAGCACGGGCCCTGGCGGCCTGCATGGCGCGGCTGGAAGGCTTGCACCGCATGGCGATCGGCCTCGCCTTCTTCCATGACTTGTCGCACAGCGAGGTGGCGCAGCGCATGTCGCTGCCGGTCGGCACGGTCAAGACCTGGATACGGCGCGGCATGGAAAGGCTCAAGCTTTGCCTGTCGCAGCGGGGCGCGTCATGAATATCCGCGGCAACGAAGTCCTGCGCGACAAGCTGGCGACCGAATACGTGCTCGGTACTCTGCGTGGCGGCGCACGGCGGCGCTTCGAATGGTGGATGTACAGCGATGCCGGCTTGCGCATGCTGGTGAAGGATTGGGAACAAAGGCTGCTGCCCATGCATGAATTCGTGCGTTCGCAGGCGCCTGCGCCGCAACTGTGGCGCGGTATCGAAATGCGGCTGCACCTGAAGCCTGAGCGCAGCCGCTGGCATTTCTGGCGCGGCTTCAGCCTCGGTCTGGCGTCGGCGGCAGTGGCCGCCGCGCTGGCGGTGACGGTCGGCATCCAACAACTGCAAGGCCCATCCTACGACCTGGTGGCGACCCTGACGGACCAGCAAGCGCAGCCTGCCCTGCTGGTGAAGGCCGATACCAGCAAGGGCTTGCTGCAGGTGCATATGGTGGGCGGGGCGCCGGTGCCCTCCGACCGCTCCTTGCAGCTGTGGGCGATCCCGAAAGCCGGCAACCCGCGCTCGCTGGGCGTGCTGGGCGCCGACGGCCGCGCGACCTTGGCGCTGGCCGCCGGTGCTGTCGGCAGCGATGTGGTCGTGCTGGCGATTTCGCTGGAGCCGCGCGGCGGATCGCCGGATCCGAATGGGCCGACCGGGCCTGTGCTGTACAAAGGCCCTTGGGTGCGCGCCATGTAGCTAGACGGTGGCGCGCTCGGCGAGCCACACCAGCGCCAGCACGGCGATGCAGGCCGACCCTCCCTTCACCATCAGTTGCCGGTACAACCAGGTGCGGCGCATGGCGTATGCCAGCGGCACAAAGGCTGCGACGATGGCCAACTGCCCCAGTTCCACGCCGATGTTGAACGCAGCCAGCGCCAGCATGCGCGCTTCCTTCGGCAGCCCCAGTTCGCCCAGCACACCGGCGAAACCGAAACCGTGCACCAGCCCGAATGCGAAGGCGGCCAGCCACCGCTTGCCGCGCACGATGGGCCAGATGTTGTTCAGCGCGGCCACGGCGACCGTGGCGGCGATAGCCGATTCGATCCATCGGCTTGGCAGGGTCAGCACCTGCAGCACGGCCAGCGTGAGCGTGATCGAGTGGGCCAGGGTGAAGGCGGTCACCACACGCAGCACGTCGCCGGTGGCTGGGCGCCAATTGACCACCAGCACGGCGGGGAGCAGCAGCGAGAGCAGGAAGAGCATATGGTCGTATCCGGTCCAGATATGCCATACGCCGTGACGCAGGTAGGTGGCGCCTTGCTGCCAGACGCTGTCGCCATCGGCGCCCAGCACATAGCGCGTCTGGCCGCCGCCCAGGATGACGGAGCGCGTGCGGCCATCGACGGCAATATTGGCCATGCCGCGGTGCTGGGCATCCAGGTCGGCAAACAGCCTGTAGTCGATGCCGAAAGCGGCGCCGGGCCGGCATTCGCCGCGCAGCAGGAGGACCGTGTAGGCGCCATCGCTGTGGCGGCCCACCTGCTGGCTTGTGGCGTGCAACTGGCAGCCCGGCGCCACTCCCAGCCCGGCCAAGGCATAGGCGGCGATTTCGCCATGCCGGGCGCGGACTTCGTCCCAGGTCAGCCGGCCGTCATCGTCGGCGTCCAGGCCAATGGCGAAGTCGAGGTCGCGCAAGGCGATGTCCCAGCGGCCATCGACGGCCAGCGTGCGGTCTGCAGCCGCGCCAGGCGCCCCTGTCTGCGCGACGATGCGCAGGGTCAGGTAACTGTCGCTGGGCTTGTGCGCTTGCGCGGCGCCGCCTGCAAGCAGCGGAAGCATGATCGCGAGCAGGCGTGCGAAGTGAATTGCGGCGCGCATGGCTAGCCTCCTTCCAGCTGATGCGCCAGGGCGGCGATGTGGACGTCTTCGAAACGGTGCTGGCGGCGCCACGCAAGGGCGTCGGCAACGGCAGCGGGATCGCGCGCCGCGAGCGCCGCTTCCAGCAGGATCCGCAAGTCAGCGGCCTCTTTCTGGACTTGCCAGTTGGCCAGCGCAAGCTGCAGTGCTGCGCGCGGGTCGCGGCGCAGGGACAGTTCGAAGCGGGCCTGCTCGCGGCCGTGGATGGATTCGCCACGGCGCCGCGCTGCATCGAAGCGGGTTTGCAATTCTGCGACAGCGCCGGCCACTGCTGCCGGGGACGCGCGTGCAGACCGGCTTGCCGCCAGGGTATGCCGCAGCAGCAGGCCGTCATTGCGCAAGTGCCCGCGCAGCAAGGCCAGTACCTCCGCGGGGCGGTCCTGCTCGAGCATCAGGTCGGCGTATGCGCCAAGCAGGTAGCTGTCGCCTGGCGCCATGGCCAGCGCTTGCCGGAAATGCGCCTCGGCGCGCGCATGGTCACCGCGCCGCTCCACCAGTTCGCCCAGCAGGGTCAAGGTCCACAAACGCACGGCGCCTGCCCCGGCGCCGCTGCCGGCATCCGCCCCGGTGCCCGAACGCATGAAGGCAAGCCCCAGCAGGCGTTCGCTGGCGGCCAGCTGGCCATTGCCGGCGCGCGCATTGGCCAGGCAAGTCATGCTGACCAGTTGGCCGGCGAGCGAGGACAGGCGCGCGCAACTGCGCACCGCTTCGGCAAAATCGCCGCGCACCACCTGCACCGTCGCGAGCGTCAGCCAGGCCTGCGCGTTGCCGGGATCGGTGCGCACGACCGTTTGCAGATCGCGTATCGCTTCCGCGAAGCGATGGTTCGACTGCAGCAGCGTTGCACGCAGGAGCAACACCGGCACCGGCGGCGTAGCTTCATTCCACCAAGGTGCCAATGCCGCTTGCGCGTAACCGAAGTAACGCGGATCGCCCTCGGCGCGGCCAAGCTCGATATAGCGTTGCGCCAGGGTGGCCGCCAAGACCTGGTCGCGCGGCGCTGCCGCCAGGCGCGCGCGCAGGGGGCGCAGGGCCGCCTGCGCCGCGTCGCCGCGGCGCGGCAGCGTTTCCAGCACTTCAGCGCCCGAGCGCGGCACGAATGGCGCCGCGACGGCGGGCCGCGGTGTGGCCACAGGCTGGGCAAGTGGCGATGCCACGGTCACAGGCACGGGCACGCGCCCGGCCTGGGGGCCGGCCACGGCCACCGCTACCGCCAGGGCCCCCGCCACCGCTCCGGTCACGGCCAGGGCAGGGGCGACGGCGGCCCGGATGTGGCGGTGGGCCTGGTCATAACGGTCGGAGGGACGCATGACAGCCTCACTCCACCGCTACTGGCTCATCGCCTTCCGGCGTGGAGGGCATCACGCCATCCACGTCGGCAGGTTCAGCCGATTCCTGAGCATTGCGGACCAGCGAAATCAAGTCCGCATTGAAGCTGGTGCCCTGTGCGGGGGGCGGCGCCAGGTCGGCCGCCGGTGCGGCTGTCCCGGCGCCCCCGCCGCAGCCGGCCAGCGCTGCCGGAACCAGCACGGCAGCCAGCGCGGCCGCCACCGTAAAGCAGGAACGTTTCATGGCGTCCTCCCTACTGCTGCGGCGAACCGGCAATCGGCGTCTTCAGGTACGGGAAGCTGCCACCGAAATAGCTGTCGTCGATGAAAGCGCCATCGGTGAAGCGGATCGCCCCCGCCGGCGCATCGGATGGTGCGCAGCCGATATTCAGCGTGCACAGTTTGCCCATCACCACGCGCAGCGCGATATCCACCACGTCGTCGCCAGGACGGCGGCCATTCGGGAAGCCGGCATTGTCGCCGTCGATCACGCCCAGGCGCTTCTGCGCTCCCTTGGCCGCCGGCGCCACTGCCGTATTCAGCCGCAGCATTTCGGACGGCTTGACGCGGGCCGGCTGGTTCAAGCCCTGCACGCCGGTGAGGAAGACCGTCACCAGGTCATTGCGCGGGAAATTGGTCGGAGCCTTAGCGCCGGCGCTGCCGAACAGCACCTCCACCAGGGCCGGCAAGGCCGGGTTGGTCACATAGTCGGCGAATTGCGCGTCATGCATCGGCTTACTGTGATTGAAGCGGTCCTTATCCTTCAAGCCGATCACCACTTCGTTCACGAGCGGCATGCCGAGCCGCGACACCTGGGTCCACGCCCCTCCCTCGCGCGAGCCGCCATTCGGATTGATCAGCCGCCCCTGCCGCAGGCTGGCGGTGGTCCAGCCTCCGATCACCGGCTCAGCGCCGGCCGTCAGGCAGGATGCCGCCACTTCCAGCTCGATCGACGTCACGTTCTTGTCGTACAGGTCGTCGCGCGCATTGGTTTCGGCCGTCGCGAGAAATTCCACCGCCGGTGCCTTGATGTTCACCAGGTCGAAGGTTTCACCCAGGTTGACCACGAAGGGATCCTTGCGCTGGCCGACGAACATGCGCGCCGGCAGGCTGCAGCCGGGAATATTCACCGTGTAGACATGCTTGGCCGCATAGCCCGCATAATCGGGAATTGACTTGTTGCCGATATTGTCGATCGGCTTGTCGAACACGTTCGCGCCGCTGCCCGCATGGCGCACCGCCTGGCGCACTCCGCGCCGGTCGCCGCGCACCACGTCCAGGGTGTACGTTTCGCGGACATTGAGCCCGGCCGGATTGACGTCGTTGATCGGCCCGCCGTTGATCACCAGCGGGATCGGCACCTGCTTGCCGCCCACCGTGAAGCTGGCATTCTTGAAGGTATTGGTGAAGCGGAACTGGAAGGTCAGGTCTTCGCGCGCATCGCCATTGTTGTCGATGTGGATTTCATACAGCGCGTCCGGATCCATCATGAAATAATTCGGCCCGCCGTAAGCATCCTGCAAAGGCACATAGTTGGCGATCAGGGTCACGTATTGCTCGCGTCCCGGCTCATAGCTGCGGAACATGTAGAAATCGGTGGCATCGGCTTTCGGTACGCGCGTGATGAACGGCGCTTCGCGGTGGCTCGATGCGTGCGCCGCCGGCGCCAGGATCGACAGCAGAGCTAGCTGGACAGCAGCTTGTTTGATGGTTGCCATGGTTTCCTCCCTGTGGTTGGTTGCCATGGCTTATACGCAGCGGCGGCGCCGCTGGATTCATTTGTATTTGTAGAGCGGGCGCGTGATTTCGATAGGCCGGATATCGAGCCGGATATTGAGCACGGAATACGCCTCCGCCACGCTGGAGACGTAACCCACGCTCTCCGGCGTCTTGGTGAAGCGGAACTCGAAGCCGACTTCGTTGCCGCTGGCGCGCGGGTTGCCGCTGGCGATGCCGATGGCTTCTTCCTGGTTGCTGTCGATCAGCCGTTCCATCAGGTCGATCACGGCGCTATTGCCCAGCACGTCGTTGCTGAACACGGCACCGCGGCCCAGCGTGCGCGTGGGGTCGATGCGCCCGCCCGCCTTGTCGCTCGAGGGCAGGAACATATGGGTGGAGATATTGAACTTGTCGCCACGGTCAAGATAGCTGATCACAGCATTGCGCACGCCGAAGTGCGGCGCCTCCTTGTCCCATTCGGCGCGCGACAAGTCGATCAGCAAGGCCCCCTTGTAGCCGATGATTTCCACTTCGCGCTGGGCATTGACCACCATCGCGCTGTCTTCATCGATACCCAGGCCGATCTGGTATCCCTTGGCCAGCATGGCCGGAATCATGCGCGCAAAGCGGCCGCGCACCAGCAAATGCTGGTCCACGAACACATCGTCGCCGATGAAGCCCAGGCCGGGGCCCAGTTCGCGGCCGTCGGCAATGCCGGTCTGCAGCATGGCCAGCACGGCTTTCGGGTTGGCGAACATGGTGCTGCTCATGATGGCGGCGCCGGCCGAGGAGCCGGCGATCACGCCGCCGCGGCGGTACACGTCCCACACCGCTTCCAGCACGGCAGTCTGGCTGCCATCCTCGCGCAGCAGGGCCTGGGTGATGCGGCCCTGGTCGCCGCCGGCAAAGTAGATGCCGTCCGACTCCCGGATTTTCCTGGCCAGGGAGGCATCGTCAGCGTTCTTCCTGTAGTCGCTGCCGTTCAGCCTGACCGCCACCGGCACCAGGAAGGCATCGGCGCCCCATTTGCGCAGATAGCCGATGATGGTTTGCGCCGAACGTTCCGGGTTGCCGGCCGCCGAGGGGAAGACGGCGATGCGCGAGCCCTTGCCGCCAGCCAGCTTCACCACGCGCTGCCACACGTCCGCATTGTCGCCGCGCAGGCCGCCGCCAATGATGACCAGCGAGCCCTGGTGCGCCGTGACCGGCGACGGCGCGATGGCCGCCGAGCCGCCGCTGACGGTTGCGCTGGCGCCCGCCACGATGCGCACCGGGGAGGAGGGCTCGGGCGCGGCCGGCGGCACCGTTGGCGGCGCGGCCGGCGGCGACAGGGGCGACTTGGCGGGAGCGTCCGGCGGCGGTGTGGTGCTGGTGCGCGCGGGCACGGGCGGCTTGGGCGGCGCTTCCCTGGCTTGGATGGGAAGGCCGCAGGCGGCCAGCAGGGCCAAGCCCAGGCGGGCCAGGCCGGCGTTGGAATAAAGCTTCACGATGGCCTCCTCTGGGGCTTGCTCGTTGGCATCGCTGCTAGACATCTGCGTAAGACCTTTCCGACAGTGTAGCCGGGCGCGACGGCGGAGTAAAACCGATTCGTGCGCCCAAGTTGCACTAAATCAACGCGACTGCAGATACCGCTCCGGCAAGGGCGTTTTCTCCCCTTCCGGCTGCCACAACAGTTGCGAAATCCACCAGCGCTGGCCGTCATTCACCAGCTGGATCGAATTGATGCCGCGCATGAAAGGCTTGTCCGCCGGCGCATGACGCGCTTCGTAGGTGCTGAACACCTGGGCGATCTGGCCAAACTGCTCGCTGCTGCGCGCCAGCTCGGATTCGTAGAACCCTTCTTTCGCAAACACGGGCGTCACGCGCGTAATGTAATCCTCGACGCTCATCACCCGGGTATGGAGGGCACCGTCCTTGCCCTGGCTGTGTACCACCATGCGGCCATCGTTGCGGAACAGGGAACGCAGGCGGTCCCAGTCGCGCGCCTTGCCGGCCGGGCCGGAAATCGTGTCGTACAGCGCGGCCATGATGCTGTCCACGCTCGCCACGTCGGCCGGGCGCGCACCCTGCGCGAAAGCGCTGCCGGCGGCCAGGGCCAACAGTAGCAAACTTACTAACTTCTTCATTGATGCTCCTACTAATTTATAATCGTTCGAATTATTCGTCCCAATCTCACCGCAGAACCTACCATGACAGATCAATTCTCCAAGAAGGCGGAAGCCTGGTCCGCACGCTTCTCCGAACCCGTTTCCGACCTCGTGAAACGTTACACCGCCTCCGTGTTTTTTGACAAGCGCATGGCCAAGGCCGACATCCAGGGTTCGCTGGCCCATGCCGACATGCTGGCCGCGCAAGGCATCATCCCGGCCGCCGACCTGGCCGCCATCCAGAAAGGCATGGCGCAAATCGGCGCCGAAATCGACGCCGGCCAGTTCGAATGGCTGCTGGACCTGGAAGACGTGCACCTGAACATCGAAAAGCGCCTGACCGAGCTGGTTGGCGACGCCGGCAAGCGCCTGCACACCGGCCGCTCGCGCAACGACCAGGTGGCCACCGATATCCGCCTGTACGTGCGCTCCGCCATCGACGACATCAGCGGCCTGCTGCAACAGTTGCGCGGCGCCCTGGTCGACCTGGCCGAGAAGAATGCCGACGTGATCCTGCCGGGCTTCACCCATATGCAGGTGGCGCAGCCGATCACTTTCGGCCACCACATGCTGGCTTACGTCGAAATGTTCGGGCGCGACGTCGAACGCATGCAGGATTGCCGCAAGCGCGTCAACCGCCTGCCGCTGGGCGCCGCCGCCCTGGCCGGCACCACATTCCCGATCGACCGGCTGCGCGTGGCCAGGACCCTGGGCTTCGACGACGTGTGCCATAACTCGCTGGATGCGGTGTCGGACCGCGATTTTGCGATCGAATTCACGGCCGCCGCCTCGCTGATCATGACCCACGTGTCGCGCATGTCGGAAGAATTGATCATCTGGATGAGCCCACGGGTGGGCTTCATCGATATCGCCGACCGTTTCTGCACCGGTTCCTCGATCATGCCGCAGAAGAAAAACCCGGACGTGCCGGAGCTGGCGCGCGGCAAGACCGGCCGGGTTTACGGACACCTGATGGGCCTGTTGACCCTGATGAAAGGCCAGCCGCTGGCTTATAACAAGGACAACCAGGAAGACAAGGAGCCGCTGTTCGATACCGTCGATACGGTGGTCGACACGCTGCGCATCTTCGCCGACATGGCGGGCGGCATTACCGTCAAGCCGGAAGCGATGCGGTCGGCGGCCCTGCAAGGCTACGCCACCGCCACCGACCTGGCCGATTACCTGGTGAAGAAGGGCCTGCCGTTCCGCGATGCGCACGAGGCGGTGGCGCATGCGGTGCGCGCTTGCGATGACTTGAAGATCGACCTGGCGGAGATGTCGCTGGAACAGTTGCGCGCCTTCTCGCCGCTGGTGGGGGAGGATGTGTTTGCGGTGCTGACGCTGGAAGGCTCGGTCGCGGCGCGGGATCACGTGGGTGGGACGGCGCCGAACCAGGTGCGGGCGGCGATCGCGCGGGTGCGCTCGCAGCTGGCTTAAAACCGGTAAACCGGTGTCTGACCCGCAGGGTCAGACACCGAGGGGCCTGCGGCCGCCGCGTCAGGGGTGCCTGACCCTGCGGGTCAGGCACCTGGTTTACCGGTTTTCGGCGGGCAGATAATCCGCTAATATCCTTGCAATAACTAATGGAGACAAGTAATGCAAGGATTCCTCCGCCTGTCAGGCTGGCTGGACCGCATCGGCTACCGTTGCGGCCAGTTGGCCAACCTGATGATACTGGCATCATGTTTCATCAGCGCCAGCAACGCCATGATCCGTTATGGCTTCGACTGGAGTTCCAATGCCCTGCTCGAAATGCAGTGGTACCTGTTTGGCGCCGCCGTCATGCTCGGCGCCAGCTACACCTTCCAGCGCAATGAACACGTGCGCGTCGACCTGGTCTACGGCCACGTCTCCGAACGCAAGCAGCTGTGGATCGACGTCTTCGGCATCATCGTCTTCCTGTTCCCCGCCTGCATCCTGTTCGCCTGGCTGGCGTGGGAATCGCTGTTCATGCCGTCCTGGGACATCATGGAACAATCGAGCAATGCCGGCGGCTTGCCCCGCTGGCCGATCAAATTCATCGTCCCTTTCGGTTTCGCCCTGCTGACGCTGCAAGGCCTGTCTGAACTGATCAAGCGCATCGCCCACCTGGCCGGCAAGGCCAGCCTGGACAGCAAATACGAAAGGCCAGTGCAATGATTCCGTTGGAAATAATGCCGCCGCTGATGTTCGGCGGCCTGGTCGTGTTCATGCTGGTCGGCTTCCCGGTCGCGTTCTCGCTGCTGGCCGTGGGCTTGTTCTTTGGCTTCATCGCCATATGGCAGGGCTTCTTCGGCCTGCCCTTCCTGCAGGCGGTGCCGCAGCGGATATTCGGCAGCGTGCTGGCCAATGACCTGCTGCTGGCGATACCGTTCTTTACCTTCATGGGCGCCGTGCTGGAAAAGTGCCGGCTGGCCGAAGACATGCTCGACTCCATGGGGCGCCTGTTCGGCGGCATCCGCGGGGGATTGGGCTATTCGGTGATCATCGTCGGTTTCATCCTCGGCGCCATCACCGGCACCGTGGCGGCGCAAGTGATCGCGATGGCCATGATTTCGCTGCCGGTGATGATGCGCTACGGTTACCACATGCGCTACGCCACCGGCGTGCTGGCGGCATCGGGTACCATCACCCAACTGGTGCCGCCGTCGCTGGTGCTGGTGGTGCTGGCCGACCAGTTGAAGACGCAGACCGCCGCCGCCGACGTCGGCAGCATGTACCTGGGCGCCTGGGGCCCCTCGCTGGTGCAGATCGGCCTGTTCGCGCTGT
Organism: uncultured Duganella sp.; assembly: GCA_946482335.1. The sequence continues at coordinate 42,169 of CAMLRG010000005.1, forward strand.
ACACCTTCATCCTGTCGCGCATCAAGCCGGGCTGGCTGCCGGCTGCGCCGCAAAGCGAGCTGGGACCGCGCGGCTGGGAGTTGTGGAAGCAGTGCCTGCGCGGCATCGTGCCGGCCGCGGTGCTGATCTTCATGGTCCTTGGCACCATGATGCTGGGCGTGGCCACGCCGACCGAATCGGGCGCCATGGGCGCGCTGGGCGCGGTGATCCTGGCGGCCATCCGCCACCCGGAATTCAACCGGCGCGACAAGATCTTCTTCCGCGTCGGGATGGCGGCGCTGCTGGCCGCCGCCCTGGTCGGCGCGCTGGTGCCGGGCGCCAAGCCGGTGGTACAGGCGGCGCTGGCGGTGCTGTACGTGTGCGTGGCCTGGGTCGTGTTCCGCGCCAGCCATATCAAGGCGCTGCGCGACCTGATCGTGCTGAGCTACCAGTCGACCATGCGTTTGACCGCGATGGTGGTGTTCATCCTGATCGGCTCCACCTGCTTCTCCGTGGTGTTCCAGGGGGTGGACGGCGGGCTGTGGGTGGAACACCTGTTCAGCGGCATCCCCGGCGGCTGGATCGGCTTCCTGCTGGTGGTGAACCTGTTCGTATTCTTCCTGGCCTTCTTCCTCGATTTCTTCGAGATCGCCTTCATCGTGGTTCCGATGCTGGCGCCGGTGGCGCAAAAGATCCTGGCGCCGGAACTGGAACCGATGATGGGCAGCCCGGAAGCGGCGGCGTCGGCGGCACTGGTGTGGTTCGGCGTGATGCTGTGCGTGAATATGCAAACCTCTTTCATGCACCCGCCGTTCGGCTTCGCCCTGTTCTACCTGCGCGGCGTGGCGCCGAAGGAAGTGAAATCGTCCGACATCTACTGGGGCGCCCTGCCCTGGGTCGGCCTGCAAATGCTGATGGTGCTGCTGGTGGCGGCCCTGCCGCAAACCGTCACGGCCTTCCTCGACCGCGGCACGGCCGGCAAGGTGGAGTCGGGCGACCTGCAAATCGAGCAGCCTGCGGTTCCCGATTCGCTGCCCGTCCCCAAGCAGGACGACGAACCGCCGGAACTGAACTTCTCCCAGCCGGAAGAAGAGAAGAAATAAAAGCGCTGCCAAGCGCCGGCGCCATGCCGGCGCGGTCCGCTAGTCGAGCGGGCCGCAGGCGGCCCTGGTGTAATCGGCCTCCAGGCGGTCAATATCGGCCTGGGTCTTGGCCATGGCGTCGAGCTGGGAGTTGCGGCGGTTGTCGTTGCGCTGCCCGTACAATTCTTCGCGCCGCTTGCGCAGTGCGTCGCAGTCGGCCTTGGTGGGGCGCTTGTTGGCAGCGGCCTCCTTCGCCTCCTCTTCCTCCACCTTGGCTTGCCGCTCGCGCTCTTCGCGGTTGCGGGCCGCCAGCTGCTGCACGCGTTCGCGCTCTTCCTGCGCGCGCGCCTGGGCTGCCTTCGACTGGGCCGGCGTCGGCGGCGGCGGCACGTCGAGTTCCTCCCCGCCTTTGGCACAGGGCATGGACTGGTAGGTCACCTTGCCCTCCGTCTTGCATTTGTACAGTCCCTGCGCGCCGGCCTGCGATGCGGCGGCCATTGCCAAGGCTGCGAATAACAGCGCTTTGTTCATACGCCTACTCCCAATGGGTCTGGGTCAGGAATTTGAGCCGGTTGCGGTCAGGATCGAGGACCGACATCACGCGCAGGTCGGGACCGAGACCATTGTTCGGCGGCTGCTCGACATTCACGCCGTACTCCAGGAAATCGTCGTACAGCGCATCCACGTCCGGTACGTAGAAGTGTACCAACCCGCCGGGCTGGCAATCGCCCGTATGCTCGGTCAGGAACAGCTCCATGCCGTCGAACAGCATCGAGGCGAACACCGGCAAGCCGGGCTCGAACTGGTGCGTCCACTCTTCGCGGAACCCAAGCGATTCATAGAACAGCTTGCTGGCGGCATAACTGGCCACCCGCAGCGCCGGCACCACCCGCTGCATCTCGCGTTTTGCGCCCATGCTCACTCCCCCGATCGGTTTGCCCTACGGGGAAGTGTACCTCAATGCTTGTGCGCGATCATGTTGGAGAGGACGCTGAAGGCGGCGCCCGTGTGTTCCTTCTCCAGCAGCAGGGTGAGCTCGGTGTGGGTCGAGATCAGGTTGATCAGGTTGACCTTGTCCCATGCCAGTTTCTTGAGGATGGCGTGGTAAATGCCGGGCGTGCGCCAGGAATCGGCGGTCAGCTGCAGGGTGACGGCGTTGAGGTTTTCCAGCCGCGCCAACAGGCGCTCGCCGGCAAACATCTGTTCCACCATGCCGATGAACGGCCGGCTGCAAATCACCACCACTTCTTCGCTGCCACGGGTCACGGTCAGGTACAGGCCGTGGCCGGTTCCGGCGCGCTCCAGCAACTGGCGATGGCAATCGTCGATGCGCTCGGAGCGGCGGAACGTGAATTCGACGAGGTCGGTACGTGCCGTCAGCTGGCCCGATTGCTGGGCCAGCACCAGTTCCTGCGTCTCCCTGTCCGGCAAGCGTTCAGCCACGCGGCGCAAGGCCATCACCACCGCGGCCTGGCCAACGGGCTTCCACAGGTCGTTCTGGAGCTGCGGTTGCAGCTGGCGCGCCAGTTCCGACAAATTGATCAAGCCACGGCGCAAGCCTTCACTCAGGAAGGGCGACTCCGTGACGATCCTTTCGACTTTGGTAGAAATAGACAACATAAGTGATGCGCCCTCACTAAGTGGTACGGCAAACAAATGACTCGTACGCCAAACAAATGACGGGCTAGTGTAAATCCGAGAATTCAACTAGTGCAACTTGGACGTGACAATTTGATACATGTTTGTGTTGCATCAAACACGAAACTAGAAAAAACCCTCTATTTCGTTGCAACTTCCCGACAAAAACCCTCAATCGTGCGCCATCGGGAACAAAGCCGGGCTAGGCGGACCGCCCCAGATATGTAATCAAATGTCTGAAACTGAACAAAATCCGTGTAACTGACTTATTTCGAAACTTTTTTGACTCGCCCAAAAAAGAGGCATAACTTCCCGCTCTCCCAACCACCACAGCTCATAAGGAGAGCCGATGAAACTTCGCAAAAGCCTGCTGGCTGCGGCCATTGCCGCACTGCCTTTCGCCCCTGCAGCAGCCGGTGCCCTGCCGGAAGGCCTGATGGCCGCCCCGGCCCAGCCGATGAGCGCCGACGCCAAGGCCCAACTGGCCGCCCGGCTGGACGCACTGCGCGCCGCCGCCGGCCTCGATAGCGAGCATGGCTACAAACTGCGCGAACAACACCCGGGCGCCAACGGCCAGCGCGTCTCGCGCGCGGACCACACTTTCCAGGGCTTGCGGGTGTTCGGGTCCGAGTCGGTCGTCGTGACCGATGAAAACGGCGACATCGTCAGCGAGTCCGCTTCCACCCGCCGCAACGGCCTGGATGCATCGCGCGCTGCCAAGGCTGCCGGCAAGGGCGCACCGGACACCACCCCGGCTTTCAACGCCGACGAAGCGATCCGCATTGCCGTCTCGCGCATCGGCGCCAGCGTGCACCGCTGGAAGCCGGAAGCCGAACTGCTGTTGTGGCCCGTCGTGAAAACCGTGCGCACCAAGGAAGCTGCCAACAAGCCGGAAAGCAAGCTGAATGCCCTCGACCTGGAGGAAGTGGTCGACCACTACGAGCTGGCCTATCTGGTCAAGACCCGTATGTCCAAGGATAAGCGCCCGATCTTCACCGACACCGTGATCAACGCCCAGACCGGCGCCATCATCAAGCAATGGGATGCGCTGCAAACCGTGACCGGCACCGGCAACAGCCAGTACAACGGCCAGGTGCCGATCCAGACTTCGCTGTCCGGCTCCACCTACCGCATGCTGGACTCGACCCGCGGCACCGGCGGCACCTTCGGCGGCATGGCGATCACCAACGCCAACCACGCGCCGGAATCGAACCCGACCCCGGGCAGCATCTACACCAACAGCACCAACACCTGGGGCGACGGCCAGCAATACGTCAGCGGCGGCAGCACCACCAATGCCAACGGCCAGACCGCGGCGGTCAATGCGCTGTGGGGCTTGATGAATACCTACGACACGATGAAGAACGTGTTGAACTGGTCTTCGCTGGACGGCAACAACACCGCCACCTATATCGCCGTCCACGTCGACAACAATTACGACAACGCTTTCTTCGACCCGAACTGCAAGTGCATGTACATCGGCGACGGCGGCACCATGTTCTACAACCTGGGCTCGATCGACGTGATCGGCCACGAAATGGGCCACGGCGTGATCGATGCCACGTCCAACCTGACCTACTCCGGCGAGTCGGGCGGCCTGAACGAGTCGAACTCGGACATCATCGGCGAGGCGGTGGAAGCCTACGCGCGCGCCGGCGGCACCGGCACCGCCATCCCCTCCACGGGCAACGATTGGATGATGGGCAAGGAAATCAGCCGCAGCGGCAACCCGCTGCGCTGGATGTGGAAGCCTTCCAAGGACGGCAAGTCCAAGGATGCCTGGAGCAGCACCCTGGGCAGCCTGAACGTACACTACTCCTCGGGCCCGAACAACCGGATGTTCTACTTCCTGTCCAAAGGCTCCAACTCGTCCTCCTCGAGCGAGATGTACAGCCCTTACCTGACCAAGCAGCCGTTGGCGATGACCGGTATCGGCACCGACAAGGCTTTCCGCATCTGGTTCAAGGCGGCCACCTCGAAGTTCACGTCGTCGACCAACTACGCCACCGCGCGCACCAAGGTGCTGGAAGCGGCGCAGGAACTGTATGGCATCGACAGTCCTGAAGCGATCGCCGTCAAGCGCGCCTACGCGGCAATCAACGTCGGCACCGACGTCGATGAAGCGGGCGCCGGCGGCGTGTCCATCACCACCCAGCCGAACAGCATCACCGTCGCGCCGGGAGCCACGGCGTCGTTCAGCGTGGCGGCATCGGGCGGCACCGCGCCTTACAGCTACAAGTGGTACCGCAACGGCACCCAGATCACGGGCGCCACCTCGGCCACTTATTCCTTCACAGCGCAGACTGCCGACAACGGCGCCGTATTCAACGCCGTGGTCAGCGATTCCTCCTCGCCGGTGAAGACGGCCACCTCCAACAACGCCACCCTGACCGTGGGCAGCACCCCGCCCAACGAACTGGTGGTCAACGGCAGCTTTGAGTCGGGCACTTCGCCGTGGGCCGGCAACACTGGCGTGATCGGCAACTACAGCGGCCAGACCGCCTACGACGGCACCCGCTTCGCCTGGCTGGGCGGCAATGGCACGACGGCCACGGAAGCGCTGTACCAGACCGTGACCATCCCGTCCACCGCAACGGCGGCGAACTTCACCTTCGCGCTGCATATCGATACCGCGGAATCGGGCTCCACCGTGTATGACAAGCTGGTGGTGACCGTGAAGAATTCTTCCGGCACTACCCTGGGCACGCTGGCGACCTATTCCAATGCCAACGCGGCAAGCGGGTACCAGATCCGCAGCTTCAGCCTGCTGCCTTATAAGGGCCAGTCCGTCCGCCTGCACTTCAACATGACGGAAGACTCTTCGCTGCAGACTTCCTTCGTGGTGGATAAGGTCAGCTTGCAAGTCCAGTAAAACCGGCAAACCGGTGTCTGACCCATCGGGTCAGACACCTGCCTTACCGGTTTCGCAGCTTGTGCAGCTATCGTCATACGAAAGTACGATCGCTGCACAAGTCCGCTTTCCCCTCCGCTGCGGTGCTAAGATGTGCGCCTCGATTTTCAAGGAGGCAGCATGGGCATTGGTATTGGCGGCAAGACAATGGAAGAGGCACTGGCATCCCTGTCGGACATGACGGCGGGCGCCACGCCGATCGGCAAGGACGAGCACCTGGCACGCATCGAAAAGGCGCAAGCCTATATGCGCCAGCATGGCATCGCCGCTATTTATATCAATGCCGGTTCCAGCCTGCTCTACTTCACCGGCACCAGGTGGCATCCGAGCGAACGCATGGTCGGCGCCATCCTGCCCGCCAGCGGCGCGGTGGAATACATCGCCCCCGCCTTTGAAGAAGATACCCTGAAAGATTTCATGCTGGTGCAAGGCGCCGTCAATTGCTGGCACGAGCACGAAAGCCCATACGCCCTGTTCATCGCAGTGCTGAAGAAGATGGGCATTGTGCCGAACGCCGCACAAGCGCCGCGTATCGGCATCGACGAAAGCGCAGCGTTCTTCATCTACGACGGCATTCGTCCGCTGGCCGAAGGCTATGCCCTGGAGAATGCGCGTCCGGTGACGGCCCACTGCCGCACCCGCAAGTCGAAGGCCGAAATCGCCCTGATGCAGCGCGCCAAGGACATGACCATGGCCGTGCACATCGCCACCGCCAGCATCCTGCGCGAAGGCATCACCACCACCGAAGTGGCGGAATTCATCGACAAGGCGCACCGCAAGGTAGGCGCGCCGGCCGGCTCCTACTTCGTGATCGTGCTGTTCGGCGTGGCCAGCTCCTTCCCGCACGGCGTGTCCTATGTGCAGACGCTGAAGCAGGGCGACAACGTGCTGATCGACACCGGCTGCAAGCTGCACAACTATATTTCCGACATCACCCGCACCTATGTCTATGGCGAACCGAGCGAACGCCAGCGTGCCGTGTGGAATGCGGAGAAGGCGGCCCAGCTGGCGGCTTTCGACGCGGCCCAGTTGGGCGTGCCCTGCGAGGAAGTGGACCAGGCCGCGCGCCGCTCCCTGCAGGCGGCCGGCTTCGGCCCGGAATACAAGCTGCCCGGCTTGCCGCACCGCACCGGCCACGGCATCGGCCTCGACATCCACGAGTGGCCATACCTGGTCGGCGGCGACAAGACCCCGCTCGACGTCGGCATGACCTTCTCCAACGAACCGATGATCGTGGTGCCGGGCGAATTCGGCGTGCGCCACGAAGACCACTTCTACATGGCGGAGGACGGCCCGCGCTGGTTCACCAAGCCGTCCCACTCCATCGACGACCCGTTCGGCCTGGCTGCCTGAGCGGGCCTATTGCTGCCCCACAGCCGCCCCGGTAGCCGACGGCGGCAGCGTGCGCAGGTAGGCCACCATGGCGGCCATGTCGCGATCGTTGATGTTGTGGTACCAGTCGAAGGCCATCGGCGGCCGGTAAGGCTGGCCATTGCGGTCCTTGCCGGTCCGGATGGCCGCCGCGATCTGGACGTCGCTCCAGTCGCGCAATCCCTCTGCGTGCGGCGTCAGGTTGCGCGCATAGCTTTCGCCCCACGGGCCCTTGAACGTCTGGCCGCCCGCCCCAACGCGCGCTTCCACCAGCGCGCCTTTTTCGTCGCGCGGCGTATGGCACTCCATGCAATGTCCGATCGTCACCAGGTAGCCGCCATAGGCTACCTTGTCCTTGGGCGAAGGTGCGCTGACCTTCTTCAGCGGCGGGCCGTAATTTGGCGGCAGGGGAATGTTGTAGACCGATTTCGGCACCGGGTTCGCCACTGCAGGCTGGGCGCGCAGGTACTTGATGGTTGCCGCCAGGTCGTCGTCGGACAGCGAACGGTAAAAGTGGATCGGCATTGGCGGGCCAACGACCGTGCCGTCGGGCCGGATGCCTTCGCGGATCGCCTTGCCCAGCTGGGCATCCGTCCACTTGCCGATGCCGGTTTCGCGGTCCGGCGTGATGTTGGAGGCATACGCTTTCAGCACGCCCAAGTCGAACTCAAAACCGCCGGCCATCCCTTTCGAGGCGACTACTGCGCCCTTTTCGTCACGTACCGCATGGCAGTTGGCGCAGGCCAGCACGCCCTCCACCAGGTACTTGCCCCTGACAAGCTTGGCGTCCGCCGCGGACGCATTGGCGGCAATCAGGCTGCAGGCAAGGACAATCCCTACTTTTCTCATCTTTACGCTCCAATATCAAAACATTCATGCTTACACACGAATGCAATATTGGAATGCAAATTAGATAACTTGTTTATTAAAAATATACTAAATTTTTCTTAACCGGTCTGCGGCCCGCGCCGCCTGGGGCTGTGCTAAAGTCCGCAACGATGAAAATACTGTTCCTGTTGTTTGGCGTGCTGCTGGTGGCCGCACTCGTGACTGACCGCTTGCGGCAATGGCGCGGTGGCAGGCGCAATGCGCAGCACCAGTGCGCGCTGTGCGCTGCCGAAATCCGATGGCATAACGCGGAGACGCTGTCGCTCGCCAGTGGCGGCGGCGCGAAGATGCGGGTGTGCCAGCGCTGCCACGCACGCCACTACAGATTGAAGTGGACTGCCGTGCTGGCGATCGCGCTGGCTTTTGCAGGCGTGGCGTTTATGCTCGCTTGGACACCAGGGTAAGGATGTCGTAGCTCGCCACCAGTTCATCGTTCTGGTTGGTGACTTGCACGTCCCAGGCGACGACGCCCTGTCCGCGGCCCTTGTCGTCGGTACGGTTGCGGTCCACCTTGCGCTTGCAGGTCAGGCGCGCCCGGATGGTGTCGCCGATCGCCACCGGCGTGATGAAACGCAGGTTGTCCAGCCCGTAGTTGGCCAGCACCGGACCCGGCGCCGGCGAGACGAACAGGCCGGCCGCCGCCGACAGCACGAAGTAGCCGTGGGCGATGCGCTTGCCGAACTGGGTATCCCTGGCGGCGATATCGTCGAAGTGCATGTAGAAATAATCGCCCGAGATGCCGCCGAAGTTGACGATGTCGGCTTCGCTCACGGTGCGGCGGTGCGTCAGCAGCGAGTCGCCGATCTGCAGGTCTTCGAAGCACTTGCGGAACGGGTGCACGTCGCTTTCCTTGACGGCGCCGCCGCGCACGTACTCGCCGGTGATGGCACTCAGCATGGTGGGCGACCCTTGCACGGCGGCGCGCTGCAGGAAGTGGCGCACGGCGCGGATACCGCCCAGTTCCTCGCCGCCGCCGGCGCGGCCCGGGCCGCCGTGTTTCAGCTGCGGCAGCGGCGAACCGTGGCCGGTGGAATCAACCGACGCTTCGCGGTCCAGCACGTGCACGCGGCCGTGCGAGGCGGCGGCAATCGGCACCGCGTAAGCGGCAGTGGCGGGATCCTTGGTCACCAGCGTCGACACCAGCGAACCCTTACCGCGCGCTGCCAGTTCCAGCGCTTCGTCGATCGAGTCGTAGGTCATCATGGTGCTGACCGGGCCGAAGGCTTCCACATCGTGCACCGCATCGTTGCGCAGCGCATCGCGGCACAGCAGCAGGGTTGGCGCGAAGAAGGCGCCGTGTTCGACGCCTTCGCCCACCAGTTTCAGCGCGCCGGCGCCGCCGAACAGGATTTCATTGCCTTGCGCCAGCTGGGCCACGCGCTCGGCCACGTCGCGCTGCTGGTCCTTCGACGCCAGCGCGCCCATGCGCACCCCTTCCACCGAAGGGTCGCCCACCACCACCTTTGCCAGGCGCTCGCGCAGCCTCTCCGCCACCGCGTCGGCATGCTGGCGCGGCACGATGATGCGGCGCACGGCGGTGCATTTCTGGCCGGCCTTGGTCGTCATTTCACGCTGCACTTCCTTCACGAACAGGTCGAACTCCGGGTCGTCCGGCGTCACGTCCGGCGCCAGGATGGCGCAGTTCAGCGAGTCCGCTTCGGCGGTGAACGGCACCGAATGGGCGATCAGGTTGCGGTTGGCGCGCAGCTTGGCCGCGGTATCGGCGGAGCCGGTGAAGGTCACCGCGTCGGCGCCGCCCAGGCGGTCCAGCAGGTCGCCGGTGCTGCCGATCACCAGCTGCAGCGCGCCTTCCGGCAGCAGGCCGGAATCGTTGATCATGCGGACCAGGGCTTCGGTCAGGTAGGAAGTCGCGGTGGCAGGCTTGCCAATGCACGGCATGGCAGCCAGGAAGGATGGCGCGAACTTTTCCAGCAAGCCCCAGATCGGGAAGTTGAAGGCGTTGATATGCACCGCGATGCCGCCGCGCGGCACCAGGATGTGGGTGCCGGAAAAGCCGCCACGCTTGCCCAGCGCCATGGCCGGGCCTTCATGCAGCACGTTCGACGACGGCAGCTCGCGGCTGCCCATGCTGGCGTAGGCGAACAGGGTGCCGATGCCGCCTTCCACGTCGACCCAGCTGTCCGGACGGGTGGCGCCGGTCAGGTGGGAAATGGCATACAGTTCTTCCTTGCGCTCCATCAGGTACATCGCCAATGCCTTCAGGCGCTGGGCGCGGGTCTGGAAGTCCAGCTTCATCAGGGCCGGGATGCCGGTCTTGCGACCGTAATGCACGGCTTCCGCGAAGTCCAGCTGCTCGGCGTGGGTGTGGAAGATGACGCGGTTGTCCAGGGCGCTGTGCAGCGCGCTGGCCGCCTCCTTGCCTTGCCAGCGGCCGCCGATGAAGCTTTGCAGGGTGTGTACCATTTGTAGTCTCCGATTACTGTTGTTTGTCGAACGCTTGCTTGTGCAGGTGCATCGGCAGCGAAGTGTCCCATTGCATGCGCTGGCGGCCGGGCGCGGCCTCGGTGTCGGGCTGGCACTCGATCATGGTCTCCATGGAGCGCACCGCCAGCTCGTGGTACTGGCCGGTGCCCGACGTCTTCCACGCCAGTTCGCTGTCGCTGACCTGGCGGATGATCCTGGCCGGCGCACCCACCACCATGCTGCGCGGCGGGATCTCCATGCCGGCCTTGACGAAGGCAGCCGCGCCGACGATGCTCTCGGCGCCGACTACCGCGTTATCCATCACCACGGCATTCATGCCGACCAGGGCGTTGCGGCCGATGCGGCAGCCGTGCAGCACGGCGCCGTGGCCGATATGGCCATCCTGCCCGACCACCGTGTCGCCGCCGGGGAAGCCGTGCATCACGCAGGTATCCTGCACGTTGGCGCCCTCCTCCAGGATCAGGCGCCCGAAGTCGCCGCGCAGCGAGGCCAGAGGCGCCACATAGCAGCGCGGGCCGACGATCACGTCGCCGATCAGTACCGCGGTCGGGTGCACATAAGCGCTCGGGTGCACCACCGGGCGCACGCCATTGATTTCGTAGCAAGGCATGGTCAGCCCCGTTCGCAACGTTCAATGACCAGCGCGATGCCCTGGCCGACGCCGATGCACATGGTGCACAGCGCATAGCGGCCGCCAATGCGCTCCAGCTGGTTCAGCGCCGTCGTCACCAGGCGTGCGCCCGATGCGCCCAGCGGGTGGCCGATGGCGATGGCGCCGCCATTGGGGTTGACGCGGGCATCGTCGTCCGCCAGCCCGAGATCGCGCGTCACGGCCAGGCCTTGCGCGGCGAAGGCTTCGTTCAGTTCGATCACGTCCATTTGGCCGATGCTCAGGCCCAGTTGGGCCAGCAGCTTCTTGCTGGCCGGAGAAGGGCCGAAACCCATGATGCGCGGCGCCAGCCCCGCGGTCGCCATGCCCAGCACCTTGGCGCGCGGCTTCAGGCCGAACCTGTCGACGGCGGCGGCCGATGCCAGCAGCAGCGCGCAGGCGCCGTCGTTGACGCCCGATGCATTGCCGGCGGTGACAGTACCGTCCGGCTTGACCACCCCTTTCAGCTTGGCCAGCGCCTCCAGCGTGGTGTCGGGGCGCGGATGTTCGTCGGTATCGACCACCTTGGCCTCGCCTTTTCTCTGGGCGATGGTGACCGGCACGATCTCGCCCTTGAAAAAGCCCGCCGCGTGGGCAGCGGCCCAGCGCTGCTGGCTGCGGATGGCAAAGGCATCCTGGTCGGCACGCGCCACGGCCCATTGCTCGGCCACGTTCTCCGCCGTCTCCGGCATGGAATCGATGCCGTATTGCGCCTTCATCAGCGGGTTGACGAAACGCCAGCCGATGGTGGTGTCCTCGATTTTCGCGCTGCGCGAAAAGGCGCTGTCGGCCTTGCCCATGACGAAGGGCGCGCGGGTCATGCTTTCCACGCCGCCGGCGATCACCAGCTGCGCTTCGCCGGACTTGATGGCCCGCGCCGCAGTGCCCACCGCGTCGAGCGACGAGCCGCACAGGCGGTTGATGGTATTGCCCGGCACTTCCACCGGCAAGCCGGCCAGCAGGCCCGCCATGCGGCCCACGTTGCGGTTGTCCTCGCCGGCGCCGTTGGCGCAGCCATAGTAGACGTCGTCGACCTGCTTCCAGTCCACGGCAGGGTTGCGCGCCATCAGGGCGGCGATCGGGATCGCCGCCAGGTCGTCGGCGCGCACGCCTGCCAGGGCGCCGCCGTAGCGGCCGAAAGGGGTGCGAACGGCGTCGCAGATGAATGCTTCGGTCATATTATTCCTTTGGTCGTTTGTCGATGACGCGTTTGGCTTTACCGGTCGCGGTGCGCTCGATGCCGCCCACGCCGAGCAGGGTGACGGTGGTGCTCACGCCGACATTGGTCTTGATGCGCTGCTCCAGTTCGCGCGCCACGTCGCCGGCGTCGGCGCGTGCCAGGCCGGCACGCAGCTCCACCAGCACTTCCAGCTTGTCCAGGTGGCCGTCGCGGTTCACCACCAGCTGGTATTGCGGCTCGAGCCTGGGCAGCTTGCAGATCTGTTCCTCGATCTGGGTCGGGAACACGTTCACGCCACGGATGATCAGCATGTCGTCCGAGCGGCCGGTAATCTTGCCGATGCGGCGCATGGCGCGCGAGGTCGGCGGCAGCAGGCGCGTCAGGTCGCGGGTGCGGTAGCGCACCACCGGCATGGCTTCCTTGCTGAGGGAGGTGAACACCAGCTCGCCCTCCTCGCCGTCGGGCAGCACTTCGCCCGTTTCCGGATCGATGATCTCCGGGTAGAAATGGTCTTCCCATATCACCGGGCCGTCCTTCGATTCGATGCATTCGCTGGCCACGCCCGGGCCGATCACTTCCGACAAACCGTAGATGTCCACCGCGTCGATGCCGGCGCGCTGCTCGATCTCGGCGCGCATGGCGTTGGTCCAGGGCTCGGCGCCGAAAATGCCGACCTGCAGCGAGGATTTCGCGCAATCGAGGCCCTGGCGCTGGAATTCCTCGACGATGTTGAGCATGTAGGATGGCGTGACCATGATGATCGAAGGCTTGAAGTCCTGGATCAGCTGCACCTGCTTTTCGGTCTGGCCGCCTGACATGGGGATCACGGTGCAGCCCAGCCGCTCGGCGCCATAATGCGCGCCGAGACCGCCGGTGAACAGGCCGTAGCCGTAAGAGACGTGCACCATGTCCCCCGCACGGCCGCCGGCGGCGCGGATGGAGCGGGCCACCACATCGGCCCACATATCGACGTCGCGCTGGGTATAACCGACCACGGTCGGCTTGCCGGTGGTGCCACTGGAAGCGTGCACGCGCACAACCTTCTCGCGCGGCACGGCGAACAGGCCGAAGGGGTAATTGTCGCGCAGTGTTTTCTTGTCCGTGAACGGGAATTTCGCCAGGTCGGCCAGGGTTTTCAGGTCGTCGGGATGCACGCCCTTGGCCTCGAAGGCATCGCGGTAATGCTTGACGTTGTCGTAGGCGTGCCTGAGCGACCATTTCAGGCGCTCAAGCTGCAAGGCTTGCAGTTCATCGCGGCTGGCGCGTTCGATCGGTTCCAGCTCTTGCGGTGCGGGGATGCGTTGGACCATCAGGGTATTACCTCCATCAGCTATGCGTGGGAACCACCTCTCCTGCCACGCGGTGCGATTTGCCGCGGAAGGTGGCGATCATCCTGCCCTCCTGGTTGCGGACGGTGACATCGTAGATGCCGGTCTTGCCGACCAGCGTCTGCTCGACCGCTTCGGCCGTCAGCACGTCATCCATCCGCCCGGGGGCCAGGTAGTCGATCGTGCAGCCCGCGCCTACCGTCGTGTGGTTATGGCTGTTGCACGCGAATGCGAAAGCGCTGTCCGCCAACGCAAAAATGAAGCCGCCGTGGCATGTCTGGTGCCCGTTCAGCATATCGCTGCGCACCGGCATGGTCATGCGCGCATAGCCGGGACGGATTTCCACCAGCTTCATCCCCAGCGCCTGGCTGGCGGCGTCGCGCGCGAACATGGCCGCGCCGGCCGCTTCGGCCAGGGCCTGCGGGTTCTTCGTCGGGTTATGCATGGATCCTGGCCCCTCTTTGTTCGCGGCGGCGCAGCAGCGGCGACACGCGGTAGCGGTCTTCGCCGTAGCTCGCGGCCAGGTTCGCCAGCACCGCGACGATGTGGCGCACGCCGACCATGTCGGCCCAGGCCAGCGGCCCGCGCGGATAGTTGACGCCTTTTTGCATCGCCACGTCCGCTGCCTGGGCACTGCACACGCCCTGGTGCACGGCGTCGGCCGCTTCGTTGGCCAGCATGGCGACGGTGCGCATCACGGCCAGGCCCGGCACGTCGTCCAGCCGCGTCACGGTGAAGCCGGCGGCCTGGAACATGCCGATTGCCGCCGCCATCGCGCGCGGCTTGCACTGGTCGGCGCAGGCGATGGCGATGCGCGGCGACGTGGCATAGTCGAACACCAGGTCGTACACCACCGTGTCTTCATGCTTGTCGTCGCGCGCGCGCTGGGTGGCGCTGCGGCCGTCGGTCAGGTAGATGGCGGCGCCGTTGCAATGGAAGGCCGGCGCTTCGTGCGAGCGGTGGCCTTCGGCGGAATTGCGCTGGGTGACGGTGGCGCCGCGTGCTTTGAGGCGCTCGATGATCGCGGTCGCCACGGCGGTGTGGGCGCCCGGCTCAAAGCTGTAGCCGATGTATTCCGGCAGCGGCTGCGGCGCTTCCGCGCGCGGCTGCGGTGCTGCGGCGCCTTCGCCGTAGTCGTAAAAACCGCGGCCGGACTTGCGGCCGAGGAAGCCGGCGTTGACCATTTCCTGCTGCAGCACGGAGGGCGTGAAGCGCGGGTCGTTGTAGTAGGCGCGGAACACGGACTCGGTGACGGAATAGTTCACGTCATGGCCGATCAGGTCCATCAATTCGAATGGCCCCATGCGGAAGCCGCCCGCTTCGCGCATCACGGCGTCGATGGTGGCGGCATCGGCCGCCTGTTCGTTCAGCAGACGCCAGCCCTCCGCGTAGTAGGGGCGCGCCACGCGGTTGACGATGAAGCCGGGCGTGGACTTGGCGTGTACCGGATGCTTGCCCCAGGCGATGGCGGTGTCGTACAGCGTTTCCGCCACGGTGCTGTCGGTGGCCAGGCCGCTGATCACCTCGACCAGCGCCATCAGCGGTACCGGATTGAAGAAGTGCATGCCGGCCAGGCGCTGCGGCTTGCGCAGCCCGGCTGCGATGGCGGTGACGGAAATGGAAGAAGTGTTGGTGGCCAGGATGGCGTCTTCGGCGACGATGCCTTCCAGGTCGGCGAACAGCTTGCGCTTGACGTCCAGGTTTTCGACGATGGCCTCGACCACCAGGCGGGCATCGGCCACGCCGGCCAGCGCGGACACCGCATGCAGGCGGCCGCGCGCAGCCTGCGCGGCGGCGGCATCCATCTTGCCCTTTTCCACCAGCTTGCCGTACACCTTGCCGATATCGGCGATGGCCTTGTCCACCGCTTCGGCGCGGGTGTCGAACAGTTTGACCGTGTAGCCCGATGCCGCAGCCACCTGCGCAATCCCGGAACCCATCGCCCCGCTGCCGATGACGGCAACGACACTGTCTTTCGCCAGAGCGGCCATGTTCATTCTCCTTTGAAGTTCGGTGCGCGCTTGTTGATGAAGGCATCCACGCCTTCGCGGTAGTCATGGCTGTAGCCAAGCTCGCGCATCATTTCGCCTTCCAGCTTCAATTGCTCGGCCAGGGTGTTGCCGTAGCTCGCCTGCAGGGCGTGCTTGGTGAAGGCCAGGCCCTTGGTCGGGGCGCTGGCGAAGTGTTTGGCCATGGCCATGGCTTCGTTCATCAGCTCTTCGTCCGGCACGGCTTTCCAGATCAGGCCCCATTGCTCGGCGCGTTCGGCGGACAGCTTCTCGCCCAGCATGGCCAGGCCGGTGGCGCGGGCGTGGCCGATCAGGCGCGGCAGGTGCCAGGTGCCGCCGGTGTCGGGGATCAGGCCCAGTTTGCAGAAGGCTTCAATGAAGCTGGCGGATTTGGCGGCCAGGACGATGTCGCAGGCCAGCGCCAGGTTGGCGCCGGCGCCGGCGGCCACGCCGTTCACGGCGCAGATGACGGGCATTGGCAGTTCGCGCAGGGCCAGCACCAATGGGGCGTAGAATTTTTCGACCGATTCGCCGAGGTCGACCGCTGCGCCGCCGGGAGCGACTGCGCGGTCGCCCAGGTCCTGGCCGGCGCAGAAGCCGCGGCCGGCACCGGTCAGCACCAGCACGCGCACGGATTTGTCGGCGCGCAGCTGGGCCAGGGCCTCGCGCACTTCCAGGTGCATGGCCTGGGTGAAGCTGTTCAGCTTATCGGGGCGGTTCAGGGTCAGGGTGGCAATGCCTTCGGCGATTTCAAACTTGATGTTTTCGTAGGTCAATTCTTGTCTCCTTTTTTTTCAAAACCGGTAAACCGGTGTCTGACCCGCAGGGTCAGACACCAATACGCGGCGGTCGCTGGCCTGGTGTCTGACCCTGCGGGTCAGACACCGCTTTACCGGTTTTATTCA
>CAMLRG010000006.1 GCA_946482335.1 uncultured Duganella sp.
TCGCGGTCATCGTGCAGCCAACCGAGGCGGAGATCAACAAGGTCTGGGCGGCCCAGGTGCTGGAGCCTTTCCGCAAGGATCTCCAGGCGAAGTACCCATTCGCGACCGAGTCGCGCGTCGAGGCAAGCAACGCCGAAATCGGCACGGTGTTCGGTCCGGATGGTGCGGTGGCGAAGTTCTTCAACACCACCGTCGGCCCGCTGGTGATGCGGCGCGGCGATACCTTGAGCGCGAAGACCTGGGCCAATATGGGCATTACCTTGTCGCCGGCGGTGGCCAGCGCCTTCCCGGGCTGGGTGGCGCCGCTCAGCGCGAACGGCGTCGCCAACCAGGCCAGCGGCGAAGAGGCGCAGACGCGCTTCGAATTGCAGACCGTGGCGGTGGCCGGGGTGTCGGAGTACACCATCGAGATCGACGGCCAGGCGGTGCGCTGGAAAGGCCAGCAGCAGCCCTGGGTGCCGATGGTATGGCCGAATCCGCAGGGTGTGCCCGGTTCGCGCATCACGGCCTTCACGCCGGACGGCAGGAAGGTGGTGGTGCTGGAAGAGCTGGGCCATTTCGGCCTGAAGAAAATGATCGACGCCGCACAGCGCAAACGCCGCCCGGACGGCAGCTTTGAATTGAACTGGACCAATGGCGGCGTGACCGTGGCGGCCAACCTGCGCCTGCTGCCGGCTGCGGCTGCGGCACCAGCTGCCGCGCCGGCACAGGCCAGCCAGGGCTTCCGCAAGCTGCGGCTGCCCGATACCGTGGTCGGCGGCGCGGCACCGGCGACGGCGTCCGGCGCCCCCGCTATTGCCGCGGCCAACGCCGCTGCCGGAGGTGCACAATGAGCCGCGCACCGACCGCCGCCGCGATTGGCTACTTCGGCAAGATCCCGAGCCGCGCCGACTTTGTGAAAGGCGGCAGCGACCCGAAAGTCCTGCAGGTGCTGGACGACTGGCTGGCGCGATCGATGGACATGCTGAGCACGGACGCTCGCTGGAAGCTGACGTATGACGCCGTGCAGCCGCTGCACTTCGCCCTGTTCGGCCCGCGCCGGCGCGCAGCCATCGCCGGCCATATCGCCGCCAGCAGCGACCAGTCCAGCCGCCGCTTCCCTTTCCTGATGGCGGGCAGCGTCGACCTCGACGAACCTTCGTCCTTCGCCGCCAACAGCCCGCTGGTGCTGACGCGCCTGTGGAACCGCCTGGAAAACCTGAGCGGCGGCGTGCTGGCAGCGCAGGACGCCACCGGGCCGCTGCACGCATTGCATGGCAACACGGTGGAGCTGGACTTGCGTGCCAGCGCCTACGATGCGGCCTTTGCCGACTTCCTCGAACTGCAGACGGTGGGTGCACTGGATGCCATGCTGGCGCAGGCCGGTTTCACCGGCAGCGTGCGGCAAGTGCTGCTGGCCCTGGGCATGCTGCTGCAGCCGGTGATGGCCAGCAGCTCGAGCCGGCTGGAAAAGAGCCTGGTGCTGCCCTTGCCGACCGATCCGATGTACCGCTACCTGGTGGCGGCGTTCTGGATGCACGTGGTCACGCCATTCCTGGCGCGGGCGGATTTCGAACTATCCCTGTTCGTCACACGCCTGGACGGCAAGCCGGTGCTGGTGCTGGGTTTCAGCGGGGCGTCGCCGCAGACGCTGCTGGGCATCATGGATCCGCGCGTCGGCGAAGACCACCACATCAGCTTCGATGACCTCGACTGGGTCGAAGAGCAGGTCAACGAGGACTATGCGGTGCAAAAGGTGTCCGCCTATCTCGCCCAGCCCGGCCTTTCCCTGAAATCCGCGCGCGACTCGCTGCGCACTTCCTTTATCGGAAACTGAAATGCGTTACGTCCCCCTTTTTCTTCTGTTTGCCGCCGCGGCGGCGCAGGCGCAGTTGCCCGGCCAGGTGGTGGCCAGCGGCACCGTGGCCGACGAGGCCAGCAAGACTGCCGTGCTGACGCGCTTGCGCGAAGTCTACGGCGCCGACAAAGTACTGGACCAGATCGCCATCGGCCAGGTCAGCACGCCGGCCAACTGGAGCGGCCACGTGCAGAAGCTGATCACGCCCGGCCTGAAGCAGGTCAGCCGCGGCCAGCTCAAGGTCGACGGCACCACCGTCAGCGTGCGCGGCGAAGTTGCCAACGAAGCGGTGCGCCAGCGCATCGCCAGCGACTTTGCCACCAGCCTGAATCCCACCTATACCGTCAACAATGGCTTGCGCGTTTCCGCAGCGGACCAGGGTGTGCTGGACCGTACCCTGGCCAACCGCATCGTCGAATTCGAAAGCGGCCAGGCGGTGCTGACCCCGGCCGGCAAGACCATCCTCGATGAAATGGGGGCCGCCATGCTGAAAATGAAAGGCCAGAAAGTCGAGATCATCGGCCATACCGACAATCTTGGCCTGCGCGCCAGCAACCAGAACCTGTCGCAGGCGCGGGCCGAAGTGGTACGCAATTACCTGGCTGGCAAGGGCATCCCTTCCGACAACCTGATCGCATCGGGCCAGGGTCCCGACCGCCCGATTGCCAGCAACGACACGGTGGAAGGCCGCGCGCGCAACCGCCGTATCGAATTCCGCATGGCGCAATAACACAGGAGTACCTCATGTTCAATGCAGAATCCCTGCTGGCGCCCATTTCGCCGGCACAACCGGCCGGCGCCGACCTGTCCTTCTCGAGCGATTTCGACGCCATCGCGCAGGCACGCCGCTTCGACGACCCTTCGCTGGAACAGGGCGAGTGGGTCACCGACCTGAAAGAGGCCGACTGGTCCTTCGTGGTGTCGCGTTGCAGCACACTGCTGGCGGAGAAGAGCAAGGACTTGCGCATCGCCGTCTGGCTGGCGGAAGCCGCCGCCAAGCAGCACCGCATGCAAGGGCTGGGTGAGGCCTTCCGCTTGCTGGCGGGCCTGTGCCGCCAATACTGGGACCAGGGTTTGTACCCGCAACCGGACGGCGACGACGTCGAGCAGCGTATCGGCAACCTGGCCTGGATCCTGGGCCGCACCCCTGCCCTGCTGCGGGAAATGCCGCTGACGGAAGGACAAGGCACCGCCTTCTCCGCCATCGATTTCGACATGGCGCGCAAGCAGGCCGGCCTGCCGGAACATGCACGCAACCCGGACTGGCCGAAACTGGCCGATATGGAAACGGCGCGTTCGCGCAATTCGCCACGCTTCCGCGAGCAGTTCGCCACCGATGCACGCTACTGCATGGATGCCTTGCGGGAGCTGGAACAGGCTGCCGACGAATGCCTGGGCGACGATGCCCCTGGATTTGCCGCGGCGCGCGAGGCGGTGCAGGCGATGATCGACGCCATGCCTTCGCACGCCGGCTTGCCGGCAACCGTCGCCACCCCGCTTGGCGTCGCGGCGCCCGGCGAGCAGATCATCATCGCCCCGGCAGTCGGGTCCGGCGCCGGCATGCATACGGCCGGCCATGGACATGGTCCGGTGGCCTCGCGTGCGCAGGCGATTGCGCAATTGCGCGAGATCGCCAGCTTCTTCCGCCGCACCGAGCCGCACAGCCCGGTCTCCTACTTCGCCGACAAGGCGGCCGACGCCGGCGAGCAGGACCTGCACACCTGGCTGCGCAGCGTCGTAAAAGACGCCGGCTCGCTGCAGCACATCGAGGAGATGCTGGGCATCCCCCCTTCCAACTAGACCACGCTGTAGCTGAATCTTCCCTGCTGGTCGGCCGTGACTTCGATGCGGCCGATCGCGCTGCCTTCGGCCATTTTGGCCAGTACAGCCTCCGCGATCTCCGGCAGCAGGGTGCCGTTGAGGATATTGTCCACATTGCGGGCGCCGGAATCGACTTCCGTGCAGCGCGCCAGCACAGCTTCCACCAGCGCGTCGTCGTAATGGAATGCCGCCTTGTGGTTGGCCGCCACGCGCTGGCCGATGCGGTCCAGCTTCAGGCCGATAATGTCGGCCAACACGTCGTCGCCGAGCGGATAGTACGGCACCACTTTCAGGCGCCCCAGGAAGGCCGGCTTGAAGGCCTTCACCAGTTGCGGGCGGATCGCCGCTTCCAGCTCTTCCGGCGTCGGCAGCTCGCCGTCTTCCTTGTTCAGGCAGGCCTGCATCATGGTGGCCGAGCCGACATTCGAGGTCAGGATGATGATGGTGTTGCGGAAGTCGATTTCGCGGCCCTCAGCGTCGTCCATCACGCCTTTGTCGAACACCTGGAAGAACAGCTCGAGCACGTCCGGGTGCGCCTTCTCCACTTCATCCAGCAGCACCACGCTGTACGGGTTGCGCCGCACCGCCTCGGTCAGCACGCCACCTTCGCCGTAGCCCACATAGCCCGGCGGCGAGCCCTTCAGGCCGGAGACGCTGTGCGCTTCCTGGTATTCGCTCATATTGATGGTCACCATCTTGCGCTCGCCGCCATACAGCGCGTCGGCCAGCGCCAGCGCGGTTTCCGTCTTGCCGATGCCGGATGGGCCGACGAACAGGAATACGCCTTTCGGTTTGTTCGGATCGTCCAGGTTGGCGCGCGCGGTACGCACGCGCTGCGCGACCGCTTCGATGGCGTGTGGCTGGCCGATCACGCGCTCTTCCAGGGCCGGGCGCAGGCGCAGCACAGCCTGGATTTCGTCCTTCACCATCTTGCCGAGCGGGATGCCGGTCCAGCCGGCGACGATTTCGGCGACGACATTGCCGTCCACCTGCACCGGCACCATCGGCGCTTCGCCTTGCAGCGCGCGCAACTCCTTCAGCAGTGCCTGGATGTCATGCGCCTGGCTCGCCTCCCCGCCCTGCTCCAGACCCGCGCGGGCTTCGCCGATTTGCGCAGCGAGCGCCTTTTCCTGCTCCCAGCGCGCTTGCAGCGCCGCCAGCTCGTCCTGCGCCGTGGCACGCTGGGCCGCCAGTTCCTGCAAGCGCGCTTCATGTGCGCCGCCCGCAGCCCGTTCCCGTTGCAGCGCACCGGTTTCGGCCGCCATCCGCTCCAGGCGGCGCTGCAGCGATTCGATCAGCGCGGGCGTGGCGCTCTGCCCCAGCGCCACCTTCGCGCAGGCGGTGTCGAGCACGCTGATCGCCTTGTCTGGCAACTGGCGGCCCATGATGTAGCGATGCGACAGCCGCACCGCCTCGGTGATCGCCTCGTCGAAGATGCGTACATTGAAGTGCTGCTCCATCAGCGGCGCCATCCCGCGCAACATGGCGCAAGCCAGCTCCTCGCTCGGCTCCTCGACCTTGATGACCTGGAAGCGCCGCGCCAGCGCGGCATCCTTCTCGAAGTACTTCTTGTATTCGCCCCAGGTGGTGGCGGCGATGGTACGCAGCTCGCCGCGCGCCAGCGCCGGCTTGAGCAGGTTGGCCGCATCATTCTGACCCGCCTGGCCGCCGGCGCCGATCATGGTGTGCGCTTCGTCGATGAACAGGATGATCGGCGTCGGGCTGCGGCGCACCTCATCGATCACGTTCTTCAGCCGGTTCTCGAACTCGCCCTTGACGCTGGCCCCGGCCTGCAGCAAGCCCATGTCCAGCGTATGGATCGCGACGCCTTTCAACACGTCCGGCACGTCGCCCTGGGCAATGCGCAAGGCCAGGCCTTCCACCACGGCCGTCTTGCCCACGCCCGCCTCCCCGGTCAGGATGGGGTTGTTCTGCCGGCGGCGCATCAGGATGTCGATGGCTTGGCGGATCTCGGCATCGCGGCCAATCACCGGATCGACCTTGCCGGCGCGCGCGCGCTCCGTCAGGTTGGTGGTGAACTGGTCCAGGGCCGGCGTCTTGCCGGCCGCTTGCTGCATCTCGCCGACCGGATCGCCGCCGGGCGCCTCGCCGCCTGCCGCCGCGGCGCGCGTGGCCGCCGCTTCAGCCTCCTCCGAGGCGGCGGCCAGCTTGTCCAGGTGATGCTTGATATCGTCCGCCTCGAAACGGTGGAACAGGGCGGAGCTGCGATAGGCCAGTTGCGACAGCTCGGCATCCGTCAGCATCGCCTGCAGCAGGTGGCCGCTGCGGATGAAGACTTGCTGCCCCGCCTGCAGGTCGAGCGAAGCGATCAGCCACGCGTGTTCGAACAGCTTGGGCAGGCGCGCCGAAAACACCGGCGTGCGCGCATTGCCGCTGCGGAAGCGGGCAATTTCAGCCTGCAGGTCGGCTTGCAGGCGGCTGGTATCGACGTCGAAATGCCGCGCCAGCAGCACCATGTCGCTGCGCGGGTTCTCCAGCAGCGCTAGCAGCAGATGCTCCTGGTCCACCTCGTACTGGCCAAGGCCGACGCAAATGCTGGCGGCGCGGGTGGCCGCATTGCGGCAAGTATCGTTCAATTTCCCGATCAGGGTCTTCAGGTTAATGCTCATTGAGCTGTCCTTATATCGTTAATCCATGGATGAAGTAGCGGACGTCGGCGCGGTCTCCCCTCGCGCCTTCGTCCGGCATGAAACTGTCCCAACCCAGGCGCGCGCCGGCACCGAGCGACGCCCCGGCCACGTCCTCGGCGCGCAGCACCAGGCAGATCTCGTATTCCAGCGTGACGCCTGTGAACATCGACAACAGCTTGTCCAACGCCAGCGCAGCACTGCCCCCCGGCAGGAAGGCGTTGAAGTCGGCGCGCCCGAGCGGGCCGATGGTCAGGCGCATGCGCAAGTCGCGCTGCCAGACACGCGAACCGATCATTGCGGTGGCCCCCAGCTGCGCCTGCACGCCGCCCAGCACGGATTGCTGCTGCGCCGGCACCTCGCACCAGCAGCCAACGAATTGCGTCGCCGCCACGGGTACCCGGAAGTATTCGCCCAGCACACGCGCCATGGTCGAGGCGGAAGCCGGCCGCTGCCGCAAGGCGGTGGCAAAGAAGGCCAGCGATTCGTCGCGCACCGCGCCGGCACCATGCTCACGGCCGCCGGACAAACGCTGCGTCAGCGCCTTGTTGCCCAAGCCCCCGAGTGCCAGCAGCAGCGGCAGGAAGCGGTCCTGCCCATCCACCTGGTACTTCAGCTCAAGCCGGTACTTGCGCCACGCTTCGTAGAACAGCGACAGCGAGCGGGTGGAGAACACGTCGAGGAAGGCGCGCGGCCCTTCATCCTTTTCGTAAAGCTGGTGGGCGGCAATCGCCTCGGTGTAATGGGCCGGCAGGGATCCGGAACTGCCCAGGAAGCCCATGAAATTGGGCGTCATGCGCAGGTAGCGCAATTGCTTGCCATGCAGCGCCTCGGCCAGCGCCGGCGCCGTCGGCAGGATCTCGCGCGGTTCCGGGCGCAGCGAATCGAGCTGGCTTGCCGGGAAGCGCAGCGTCAGCGGATTCTGGAAGCGCATGAAATTCGCCACCGCGCCCTCCTGCGCCACGCCATGCCGGCGCAGCCACAGTTCCACCATGCGCACCGCCTGGAAGAACTGGAAGCGGAACGGTTCGGCGAACAGGCGCTCGATTACAGCAGGCTCAAATCGCCGCTTCGCGGTGTGCATCGCAGCAGCTCCTCCCCTGTCCTCCCGGCCACGACGACCAGTTGCGTAAAACTGTTGGCATGCACGTACAGGCCGAGAAAACGTTCAATCACCTGCGCAAAGGCATGGATGCCGCTGCCGACGAAGGCTTCTTCATCGACCGACAGCCGCACTTCCATGCCGCGCACCACGCAGGCGAACGGGTTGCCCGGCAGCCAGGCATTGGCCGGCTTGTACGACACCGATTCCAGCCCGCGGATCTGGCGCTGCGTCGCCGCCGAGCGCGGCAAGTCGTATAAGGCCAGCATTTCCTGGAACGCTTCCAGCCCGCCCCCGCTCAACGAAAGATGGTTCAGCGACAAATGCGACACCAGCCGCCAGTGCGCCCCGTGCCCGCGCTCGAAGCGTAGCGATGGCGTCGGCTTGCGCAGGAAGCTGATGCTGCGCACGCTGGAACCGCCCTCCAGGAACAGGTCGCCGCCGCGCATGCCATAGGCCAGCGATGCCGGCAAATCACGGTTGGTGCAGGTCAGCTGCAGGCTCAGGGTATCGGTCTCCACTTCCGCCGGATCGAAATCGATATCGACCACGGTGATCTCGGTCTCGTAGCCCGGACTCTTTTGCGCCATCTGTTCGTCGCGCCGCATCACCCAGTAATGGCCATGTTTTTCCGGCGTTTCGCCGTGGCGCAGCGAATAGAAGGGACGGAACTCCACCACCGACTCCCCCTGCGGCGTCTGGCGCACCATGCGCACCGCATCGATCGCATACACCTCATAGGCATAGGCACGCCGCGCATCAGCCAGCACCGGATAGCTGGCCGCCGTATGCGTGATGCGGATCGGCTCCCCGCGCTGGCGGAACAGGTTGACCACCGGGGTGCAGCCCAGCAGCAGGTTGTTGGTCGATAGCGTGGACAGCATGCGCGCCGCGTGCGAATCGGGCCGCAGCCCGGTCATGGCGATATGCAGCGTCAGCCGCTTGCAGCCGGACGGCAATTGCGCGCACAGCGCGGCCAGGTCGATGTCGATAAAATTGAATTTCTCGGGGAAGCAGAAATACTCTGTCAGCAGGCGGTATGCCTGGTGCGAGCGCGCCGAAAAATCGATCAGCCCGTCTTCCTCGCCGAAGCCGGCGGCCGCCACCGGGATGCGGGGCAGCGGCAGCCAGCGGCCATTGTCGTCGCACTCGACCCATGCCTTGGCGCTGCGCATGAACAGTGCATCGCGCAAGGCGGCGCAGAAGGAAGGCTCGCCGTCGATGAACACACGCAGGCTGGCCACGCCCATGCCCGGCAAACCTGCCTGTTCGGCGAGCGACTCGATGGTCACCGCCAGGCCGGCGCCGGCGCCGGGCGGCAATTGCACCGCTTCCGGCGCCGGCAGCGCGGCCGTGAATGAAGCCCGGCTCAGCGCCAGCGGCGCTACGGTCACCGGATACGCCGTGCGGAACGTGCAGGCCACGCCGTTGACCGGCCGCGTATTGAGCACCGTGCCGCGCGCGATCTCGCTGGCGGCGGTGAGTTGCGCTGCCGTGGCGGCATAATCCATGCGCGCGATCGAGCACGAAGGAAATGGGCGCAGGTAATGCGGGTAAAGCACTTCGAACAGTGCTTCGGTAAATTCTGGATAATCGTCGTCCAGCCGCTTCGACACGCGCGAATTCAGCAGCGCGAAGGACTGGATCATGCGTTCGATATGCGGGTCTTCGCATACCTCGCCGCCGATCAGCAGGCGGCCGGCGATCTTGGGATAACGCTCGGCGAACTCGCGCGCATAGCGCCGCAGGAAACCCAGTTCGCGCTCGTAGTACGGCAGTAACTCTTCCAAATCAAGCTCCCGGCAGCGCCGCGCGGCGCGCCTTGCTAATCGTGTAATGCAGGCTGGATGGCTGCAGCACCGCGTCGAAATTGACGGGTTCCTGCGCCGCATGCAGCACCAGCAACGCCGTGATGGCGAAATTCAGGCGGTCGATGCCGCCATCCTGCAGTTCCAGCGTGGCGCGCACATTGCGCAGGCGCGGCTCGTGCCGCGCGATGGCACGCTCCAGCCCCTGGCAGATGGCGGCGCGGTCGTTCGGGCTCGCCAGCGACATGCCGGCGAAATCGTTCAGCCCATAGCTGACGATGGAACGGCTGCACTCCGGAAAACGCTTCAACAAATGCTCAGGGATGACGGTACGGGTGTTCAGCAGGGCTTCCAGGTCGCGCGCGACGGAGTCTTTCATCTCCTCCAGCGACATCCTGTAGACCGATGCGCTGCCGGCGCCAGGTTCGCCAGGCAGCAGCAGCCGGTCCATCAGCCCCGGCGCGAATCCCCTCACCGTCATCAATGCCCCGCTTAGGCTACCTTGTTGGACGACAGGTCCCAACCGCCCGAGGTGTTACCGCCGGTGCCGCCGTTGACTTTCTGCTGGGTGTACTTCCACTTCACCTTGGAGTACTTCAGCGAAACGTCTTCGCCCAGGATGTCGCCCTGGCGTACTTCCGGTGCCACGCTGGAGATCAGCACGTTTTCCAGTTCGATCTCGAAGTACTTGACGCGGTCGCCCTGGCCGTCGGCACGCATGAACTCCAGTTTTGCCTTCGGCAGGGTCTTGCCGGAGGAGCAGTTCTGCAGCAGCAGCGGCGACGACAGGTCGGCCAGCTTGGAGACTACGATGTCGCGGTGCTCGGTGCGTTCCGCGGTGTGGCCGCCGCCAGTCGATGCGGTGGCCGACTTAGGCTGCAGGACTTCCCACTGGACGGATTTGACTTCGATCCAATCCTTGTGGGTGGTATCGGTGGACTCGCCTTTGATACCGTCGATTTGCAGGTAAACGTCGATTGCCATGGTATTCCTTTCTGTGTTGAATGATAAAAATTAAGACTTGGTCGATTGCGGCAGCTCCGCGACCAAACGGAGTGAAACGGACAGCTCGTCGAGCTGGAAATGCGGACGCAGGAAGGACACCGCGCGGTACACGCCGGGACGGCCCGGCACTTCCGACACCTGCACATTGGCTTCGCGCAGCGGGAATTGCGCCTTCTGTTCCTGGCTGGCGTTATCGTCCAGCAGCACGTACTGGGTCAGCCAGCGGTTCAGGTAATCCTCGACATTGGACGCGGCGGCGAAGCTGCCGATCTTGTCGCGCATCATGGCCTTCATGTAATGGGCAATGCGCGACACGGCGAAGATGTACTGCAGCTGGGCCGACAGCACGGCGTTGGCGTTGGCGGCATCGGTGTTGTACTTGCGCGCCTTCTGCGCCGACTGGGCGCCGAAGAAGGCGGCATAGTCGGTGTTTTTGCAGTGCACCAGCGAGATGAAGCCAAGGTCGCTCAGCTCCTTTTCGCGACGGTCGGTGATGGCGATTTCGGTCGGGCACTTCAGCGCGACTTCGCCCTCGTCGGTCTTGAAGGTATGGGTCGGCAAGTCTTCCACCAGGCCACCGCCCTCCACGCCGCGGATCGCCGCGCACCAGCCGTAATCCTCGAAAGCGCGCGTCAGGCGCACGCCGAAGGCGTACGCGGCGTTACACCACAGGTATTTGTGGTGGTCGGTGCCGTCCACGTCCTCGACAAAATTGAAGCCCTCCACCGTGGCGCCATCGGCCGGGTTGAACGGCAGGCGCCCCAGGAAGCGCGGCAAGGTCAGGCCGACGTAGCGCGAATCCTCGGACTCGCGGAACGACTTCCACTTGGCGTATTCGACGGTATCGAATACCTTGGACAGGTCACGCGGCTTGCCCAGGTCGGCATAGCTTTCCAGGCCGAACAGCTCCGGCGAGGCGGCGCTGATGAACGGTGCGTGCGCCGCCGCCGCCACGTGCGACATCTGCTCGATGAAGTACATGTCTTCCGGCTGGCGGGTGATCTCGAAATCGCCGACCAGGGCGCCGAACGGCGCGCCGCCGAAGGTGCCGAATTCTTCCTCGTACACCTTGCGGAACATGGCGCTCTGGTCGAACTCCAGCGCGCCCTGGAAATCCTTGACCAGTTCCTTCTTGGTCGCGTTCAGCATCTTGATCTTCAGGTTGGTGCCGGTGGCGCTGTTCTTGACCAGGTAATGCAGGCCGGTCCAGCTGCTTTCCAGTTTCTGGAATTCCGGCGCGTGCATGATGGCCGACAGCTGCGACGAGATCAGGCGGTCCAGCTCCGCCACGCGGGCGTCGATGGTGGCGGCCAGGTTGTCCGACACCACCACGGTGCCGGCCATGACTTGCTGCGCCAGTTCGGCGATGATGTCGCGCGCCCGAGCATGTTCGGTGGTCGACTTGGCGACCTTGCTTTGCTCGACGATCTGGTCAAGCAGGGTGTGTTCCGTGGTGGCCAGCGCGCCACCGGCATTCAGTTGGGCCGACATCTCATTCTCCTTTGGCGGAAGGTTGGCCCAGCTCGGCCAGTTTCTCGGTGCTGCGCAGCACGTCGTTCAGCAAGTCTTCCAGCTTGTCGTTGCCGGCCAGCTTGTTGCGCAGGTCGGCCAGCTTGTTGCGCGCTTCCAGCAGCTGGCGCAGCGGATCGACCTGCTGCACCACGGCCTCGGGGCGGAAGTCCGACATCGCCTTGAACTTCAGGTCCACGCCGAACTGGCCTTCGCCGCCCAGCTCATTGGGCACGCGGAAGGTGGCGCGCGGTTCAACGCCCTTCAGCACCTCGTCGAAGTTGTCGCGGTCGATGTTGACGAACTTGCGCTCCTTCAGGCGCTTCTGCTCGACCTCGGAATCGCCGCCGAAATCGCCGACAACCCCCATCACAAAGGGCAGCTCCTTGTTTTCGATCGCGTCGCCGATCTCCACGTCATAGGTCATCTGGACCCGTGGCGGGCGGATTTTCTGCAGGCGCTTCTGGACGCTTTCGCTCTTGGACATGGCTTCTCCTTCTTTGGACTGGTGGGTTATTTCAGTGCGCCGAACGGGTCGGCGCTGGGGGTGGATGCTTTGGGCTGCACCGGCTTGCGGGTCGCCGTGCGTACCGGCTTGACCGGCTTTTCCGGCGCGGGTGGTACCAGCACGGTTTCGCCCAGGCTTTCGCGCAGCAGCTTGGCCAGGTCCTGCGATTCGGTGCGGATGGAGCCGGCCAGGTTGTTCTGGCGGCTCAGGTCAGCCAGCGCGCGGGTGGACAGCCGCAAGCCGGAAATGGCGATGATGCTGTTGGCCAGCTGGTCGGACGGATCGCGCACCAGGATTTCCTGGGCGCTGACGATCGCCTCGCCATACTGCCCTGCGTCATAGCGGGATTGGGCTATGTTCACCCATGGGGCCTTGTCGGCCGGGAAGGCTTGCGCCGTTTCCTTCCATAGGGTGATGGCTTGCTCCTGCTTGCCGGCGGCCTTCGCCTCACTCGCCTTGGCCAGCAGGTCTTCCAGCTTGGGCTTCACAGGCACGGCGACCTTGGGCGCCTCCATGGTCTGGCAAGCGGACAGCGAAGCAGCGATTGCTGCGATGCACAAAATTCGGGAAATGACAGTAATTTTCTTCATAAGAACCTCGTTGGGACGGACAATAGCTTTTTTACAATAATTGCTCGGGTCGAACGTTAGCAGAAGAAAAATATTACCTGCGCACAATTGAATCTCTCCAATTTCCACACCCCCGCGCACGATTGAGCCCGCCGTTACAGGCTTTCTGCGAAAGTGTTATTGTTCTGGCACTTAACAGAAAACAATTAGCAGAAGGACTACAAATGGCCAGCAAGGTGTTATGGGGCGAGGGACTGTTCCTGCGCCCCCAGCATTTCCAGCAGCAGGACCGCTACCACGAGCACCGTGTGCATCGCAGCGTAAAAGCCGTCCATCCGTATGCGTGGGGCGTCGACCGGCTGGCGATCGACATGGAGGCACTGGCGCACAACACGCTGCGCCTGCTCGAACTTTCGCTGGTGCTGCCGGACGGCGAATTGATCGAGGCGCCGGGCAATGACAGCCTGCCCGAAGCGATCGACCTCGGGCAGCTGGCGCAATCGCAGCACAATGTGACGTGGTACGCCGCGCTACCCGTGTTCAAGCATTTCGGCGGCAACTTCGCGCAATCGGGACAGCCGGCCAACGGCGCCCGCTTCGCGCAAGCGAACGTCGAAACACCCGACCTGTACACCCAGGCCGCGCAAGCCGAACTGGCCTACCTGAAAAAATCGCTGCGCCTGATGTCGGATGCCGAGCCGCGCGAAGGCTATGTATGCCTGCCGCTGCTGCGGCTGCGCCGGCTGTCCACCGGCGGCTTCGAACTCGACCCGGGCTTCGTCCCGCCCAGCCTGACCATCCGTACCGCGCAGCCCTTGTTCCTGCAACTGCGCCGCCTGCTCGATGCACTGCAAGCCAAGGTCAACGCGTTGTACGGCCATCACCGCGAACCAAGCCGCAACGTGATCGAATTCCGCAGCGGGGACATGTCCACCTTCTGGCTGCTGCACACCGCCAGCACGGCATTCGCATCGCTGTCGCACTACTACCATAACCCCGAGCTGCATCCCGAGCGCCTGTACGAACAGTTGCTGTCGCTGGCCGGAGCGCTGATGACGTACTCGCGCAGTTGGTCGCTGTCCGACCTGCCGCCCTACCGCCACGACGACCCCGGCCCCGCGTTTGCGCAGCTGTACATGATCGTGCGCGAACTGCTCGATACAGTGATCTCCTCGCGCTACTTCGCCATCGCGCTATCGCAGCCGAAACCGGCCCACCATCGCGGCATGCTCGATTCCGGCAAGATCAGCGAAGACACCACCTTCTACCTGGCCGTTTCCGCCGACATGCCGGCCGTCGAGCTGGTGGAAGCGGTGCCGCTGCGCTTCAAGATCGGCGCGCCGGACGACGTCGAGAAGTTCGTCCTGTCCGCCATGCCCGGCGTGCGCCTGACCCACGCGCCGCAAGTCCCGGCCGCCGTGCCGGTGCGCCCCGACACCTGCTATTTCGTCCTCGAAGCCAAGGGCGCGCTATACGAACGCATGCTGCAAGCCCAATCGATCGAAATCTACGCGCCGGCCGGCATGCGCGAGCTGCGCCTTGAACTGATTGCCGTGAACTCCTGATCCTGAGCAGAACATGAACACCATCGCCCCGCCCTCCCTGATTGCCGAAACCAACGCGGCACCGGCCACCGCAAGCACCTTGCTGGACTTGATGTACGACGGCTTCTACGCCCTGTTCATGCTGAAGAATGGCAGCGCGCCACAAGACCACGCCGAATTCCAGTCCCGCATGACGCGCTTCCTCGACGACTTCGGCCGCAACGCGCGCAAGAAAGGCGCTTCCGCCGACGATATCGACGCCGCCAAATACGCCTTCTGCGCCGCGGTGGACGAAATCATCCTGCGCTCGCACTTTTCCATCCGCGACGCATGGGAGCTCAAGCCGCTGCAACTGGCCCTGTTCGGCGACCAGCTGGCGGGCGAGAACTTCTTCAACCGCCTCGAAGCGCTGCGCACGCGCGGCAGCGAGCACATTGAGGCGCTGGAAGTGTTCCATATGTGCCTGCTGCTCGGCTTCCAGGGCCGCTACATCCTGGAAGGCTCGGAAAAGCTCGGCTACCTGACTAGCCGCCTGGGCGACGAGATCGCCCACCTCAAGGGCCGCCGCCCCGGCTTTGCACCGCACGCCGAACGGCCCGACCAGGTGATGCACAAGCTGCGCAGCGACTTGCCGCTGTGGGTGCTGTGCTCCGTGTTCGCTTTGATTTCCGTGCTGGCCTACATCGGCATGCGCGCCTCGCTCTCCAGCCACACCGAGCAGCAGGTGAGCGCCTACAACGACGTCGTGCGCATGGCACCGCGCCAAGCCCACATCACGATCACACTGCCGTGATGCGCTCGCTGTTTGGCACAGGCCTGAGCCAGCACGGCCGCCTGTTGACGCTCTCCTCCGCGCAGGAGTCCGGCTTGCCGGAAACCCTGATGGCCGAACGTTTCATTGGCCGGGAAGGCGTCAATGAGCTGTTCTGCTTCGACATCGATGCGCTCAGCACCTCCACCAGCCTGGATCTCGGCCAGTTCATCGGCGAAGAGCTGACTGTCCGCCTGCTGCAACCGGACGGCAGCCGCCGTTCCTGGCATGGCCTGTGCACGCACGCCAGTTGGCTCGGGGCCGATGGCGGCGTGGCGCGCTACCGCTTGCGGCTCGAACCCGCGCTGGCCCTGCTGCGCCTGCGCCGCGACAATTACATCTTCCAGGACAAGTCCGTGCGCGACATCGTGCAGGAAATACTGGCCGATTACCCGCAAGTGCGCCTCGACTTCGACGCAACGCAAGAGCTGGTACCGCGCGCCACCTGCACGCAATACCGCGAAAGCGATTTCGAATTCCTGTCCCGTATCCTCGCGTCGGAAGGCTTGAACTGGCGTTTCGAGCACGACCAGGACGAGCAAGCCACGCAGGGCGGCCAGTCGCGCCACCGCGTCGTCGTATTCGACAGCCAGGCCGTGCGCCCCGCCGTGCAAGCCCTGCGCTTCCATGGCGTACGTGCCACGGAACGCGACGACGCCATCGACCAGTTTTCTGCCCGCCGCGCGATCGCCCCCAACGCCGTCAGCATCGCCAGCTGGGACCCCGCGCAGGTACTGGCCCCCGCCGCCGAACAAGCCAGCAACCTCGACACCGGCGAATTGCCATCCATGGCGATCTATGACGGCAGCGAAGAGCGCAGCTACACCGGCAGCGGCGCGGCGGACGGGCACAGCCTCCTGATGCTGCAAGCGCTCGAACTGCAAAACAAGCTGTTCACCGGCGAAGGCTCCGCCCGGCGCCTGGCCGCCGGCAGCAACTTCGCACTGACAGGGCACGAACGCTTTGATGGCGACGAATTCACTACACTGTGGGTCGAGCACGAAGCCCGCAACAACTTCACACCCGCGCTGAAAGCCGGTCCCGGAGTCGCCCCCGGCACCTACCGCAACCGCTTCGCCTGCGTGCGCGCCGCCGTACCGCTGGTGCCGCAAGCTACCGCGCAGCGCCTGCAAGGTGCCGCACTCGGTCCGCAGACCGCCCTGGTGGTAGGCCTGCCCGGAGCAGCCAACACCACGCAGCGCGGCCAGCAGATCCGCATCCAGTTCCCCTGGCAGCGCGGCGCCGGCGCCAATCCCGGCGGCGTTCACCACAACACCGAAGCCGAAGGCAACGCCCCCGGCGACGACAGCTCCGGCACCTGGGTACGCGTGGCGGAAGCGCTGGCCGGCCCGAATTTCGGCAGCCAGTTCACGCCCCGCATCGGCACCGAAGTGCTGGTGGACTTCATCGAAGGCGATATCGACCGTCCGATCGTGGTGGCACAGCTTTACACCGGCAGCGACAAGCCGCCCTTCTCCGCCGGCATCGATTCCAGCGCCAACCACGCAGGCGTCATCTCCGGCATCCACAGCCACGGGCTGGAAGGCGGCGGCTACAACCAATGGGTGCTCGACGACACCAGCCAGCAACTGCGCATGCGCCTCGCCAGCAGCACCGCCGCCAGCCAGCTCAATCTCGGCTACATCGTGCAGCAGGCGCCCGACTCCGCCACGCGCGGCGCACACCGCGGGACCGGCTTTGAACTGCGCACCGACGCCTGGGCCGTATTGCGTTCGGGCGAAGGCTTGCTGCTCACGACCAGCCGCCGCGGCGCCCAAGGCAGCGGCATCGCATCCACGCAACTGGAAGCCGATGATGCGGTGGAGCGCCTGCGCGCAGCCGAAAAGCTGGCCGACGGCCTGGCCAAACCAGCCAAGCAACAGCAAGCGCTATACAGCGCCAATGCCATCAAGGCCCAGCAGGATTTGCTCAAGCAGCTCGACCCGAAACAGGAAGGCAAATACGGCGGCGCGGTCAATGGCCAAGCCGCCCAGCGTGCCAAGGACGGCGCGCGTGACCTAGACCCCGCCAAGCCGGTCGAACGTTTCGGCGGTGCCATCGCCGTGATCGACAGCGTGGACAGCATCAACCTCTCCACCCCCGCCTCCACCCTGCTGTTCGCAGGCGAGCAGTTGCACTGGACTAGCGGATCGGACTTGCACATGACAGCCGGCGCCAGCTTCTCCAGCGTCGCCGCCAATGCCGCTACCCTGTTCTCGCGCGAAGGCGGCATCAAGGCCATCGCCGGAAATGGCGACGTTTCGCTGCAAGCCAATACGGGCGAGCTCGAAATCCTTGCCGACAAAGAGGTAGTGGTCTTATCCGTCAACGACGGCATCGAGATCAAGGCCAACAAGAAGATCGTCCTGCATGCCGGCCAATCCTCGATCACGCTGGAAGGCGGCGACATCACTTTCGCCTGCCCTGGCAACTTTACGGTCAAGGCGGCAAAGCACGATTTCCAGGGCGGAGCATCCAAGGCTGCTAACCTGAAAAATCTTCCGGGTGAACTGAGCGAAGAGGCGAAGCACTGGATTGCATTGAACTACATCGACCCAGAGTTTGCAGAAGGAATTGCCGATGTCGATTACGAAATTCATTTCGATGGCGCATCGATGCTCACAGGAACGCTCGATCAAGGCGGCAAAGCTCATCACGAGAACGTCAAAAATAAACCAGTAAAAAAAGTTGTGTACAAACCGCGGACGCCTATCGAAGAGAAGCCATACGAGCCTCTCGAAAAGATCCTTGGCTAAGCGCAGTCGTCGTTAAGGAACAACTGAATGGCAGAAATTAACACTACGCAGATGCGCGATGCGTTGGCGTGGGCAACCGGAGATGAAGTCAAGTCCCAAGATCCCAGCACGAATCCGTTCGTATGGTTCTGGGAAGCGATCGAAGGAGATTTCAACGAGAACCGTTCGACAGCACAGATCATGGTCGATGCAGGTATATCGATGATTCCCCTTGTCGACCAAGTATGCGACATACGGGATTTGATCGCAAACTGTAAGAAACTAACCCACGACTATAAGGATACTTGGGCGTGGGTCGCATTAGTGCTGACTTTAATCGGGTTGTTTCCGACACTTGGTTCGCTCGTCAAAGGCACACTCAAGATCTTCTTTGGGTTTATTCGCCGCTCTGGCGGCAAACAGGTTTTCGAGGCAATCGATGCCGCAATGAACTGGGTGATCAGCTTCCTGAGACGGAAAGACGTGCAGAAATATCTCAAGTCACACAAGATCGATCAGATCTTCCTCTGGTTGGCCATGAAGATCAAAGCCGTAGGTGGAAAGATTAATACTGGTGCCCTACTTGCAGCATTTGACAAAGGGATTAGCGTTCTGGAAGGGCTAGTCAATAAGGTTAAGTACGTCCCGTCGATTGGTGGCAAAGCCAAGAGCACATTAGAAGACGTCAAAAGAATTCGCCTGCTAGCAAACGACTACATCGGCAAAGCAATCAAGCCAGTGCAAGACATTATCGACGCCGTGGTACTGCGCCTGGAGCGTGAGGCACTGCAATCAAATCACGGGATAGTCAACGTAGCTAACATCCACTATCGAGGTCCGCTCCCGGAAGCCGCAGCCGTCGCATTG
Source organism: uncultured Duganella sp. (assembly GCA_946482335.1). The sequence continues at coordinate 18,765 of CAMLRG010000006.1, forward strand.
ATGCGAAAACGCGGTGCGCCATGGTTAAGCGAAACAGGGGACAAGGTCATAACACAGGCCGTCCCGAAACGATATCGCGCAGCAGTGGATAAAGCCTCGAGTAAGGTTGATGCTGCAGGCAACCCTCGGCCAGAGAAAGACATCTTTCCATACCTTTCCGATCAATCGATAAGGTCGTTTCATACGCTGGAAGCGCACGTCATTCGTGGTCCCGCAAGGCTGTATCGAATACTTGCACCGAATAGCCGTGCCATGAGCGATTGTTGGGTGACCAAAGAAGTATTCGATAAGCTCCAGGCCGACTCAAACCCAAAGAACGCCTGGCGGCGCTTCTTGGCGGTGTGGCCCGATTGGAATGTCAACGGCCAGTTTGTGATTTACGATATCAAAGCGGGGGAATCGCTCAATACTTGGCGGGGAAAGGCATCTAGCCAGTTCAAGGATAACCTTCCCGGAAAACACCTTGAGGGAGGCTATGAGCAAATCGTTTTCAATGTTGAACGAGGGAACGGAAAAAACGATTCAGTTTTGTACTATCCTGTGCAAGGGCGCAATGGTAAGAATCCAAAGCTTGGCAGGCCTTTGACACAAGATGAAGTGAATGCCGCTACAAAAAACATGAATCAAATGCAGAAGCAGGCGTTCTTCGACAAACATCTATCGATACGCCAGAACATCAATCATCCGAATATTTCCGGACCATTCGAAACCGGCTGGGGTTATACCGAGTTCGATGGCGCGGGAATGGCCTCTAAGATCGGGCTCCCGGCATTGCCTGGCCAAGTAACTAATTGATGAATCAACTACCTTAAGATGCGATCTATGCTCACGTCATCTCTTTCGCCTTGGCACGCGCGCCAAGCGGCCATGCTGTACAAATACACTTCAATGGAACACTTGAAAAGACTCCACGCAGTCGTCACCCAGGCGATTGATGGTGTGATAGATCCTCTGCTTGAGACCGCGAACGCACAGGATCGCGATCAGTTGCTCGTAAACCAGCAGTGGGGAACTCGCAACACGTCCCAGAATTGGGCGGACAATGCTTGGCCCATGCTAAAGGATCTTCAGGCTTCCATCGCAAAAGATATCGCGATGCGCGCGTTCGGCAAATACAAGATGACCGCGACCGACGAAAAACTACGGGGAATTGAGCAGTTCTCGATGCAGTGGCTGACCGCCGAGGAAGAACGACAATACAATCAGGTAGTCGCCTTGATTAACGGGCTCGCATCAAAGATTGATGATACGTTCAGCCCTGAGCCTCTACCTCGCTGGGATGATTTTGGCTTTGCCTACTGCTTCCCGCAGTTCAAAGCCGAATCGCCACAGATTCCGAGATTCCGAATCCGTTACGATATTGCTGGCGAAACTGGTAAGGTGCCATCACGCACAGGCGTCTATATTGCTGCCAACATGCCGGAAGCCGCACTGCAATTCGCGGTTTCTGGAAATGATGGATTCAAGTTGAAAGAAGCAAGTATCTTCAGTGAGATCGGCTGGGACGCGTTAAATTGGGTCGGTCGAGATAAGCTTTGGTTCGATGACGTGGCGATGCTTGATTTCGCGACCAAATCCAAGCATGCGGCGCTGTTTGCAAACTGGATTCGTATCCCTGGCGGCGCCGTTGACGCAGAGTTGGCCCCATCGGCCGTGTCGCAGCTTTCCTTTACGACCAGACCTGCCCTTTGGCATTTTGTAGAAGAGATCCCTGATGAATTCGAGGAAGTAGACCTTCCTTCTCAAGTTGCCGATGTGACTCAACAAACGCTGCGGCAAGCAGGCGGCGAGACGTGCAAAGTAGCCGGCTTCTATTTCTCACCAGCGCTAGAAAAGTCGAGGCGCTACTTCCGTGCTGGTGAACCATTGCCGAAATTCGAAGGGCAATACGGCGAAACGATCTGGCAGTGGGATAACGACCAGGCGCGATAACCGTGCTATCTGCACTCATTCCCAAGATGAACGTGGCTGACGTCGAAGTTGTCTATTTGCTCGATCGCTATTCGTCTGCTGAGTATTTTTCTGAATTGCTGAATACGTGGCGTGACTTCGTCGCCCACAACGAAGGTTCATTGGCACGATATGCGGCGAACTTGCCACCGGACTTTCGGTAATCAAGGCGACGCCCTTAAAGTTTCGCGCTACAAGGACGAAGGTAACGCCAACACCTTCACGCTGAATGGAAAAAAGATGGAACAGCGCATTCACGCATACTACATCCCTGCGACATACGCAGAGTACGCCAAGGCGCAAGGGGAACTTGCCGTTCTCGATATCGATGAAACGAATAAAAATTTGCTGAACATTAAAGTCGCTGCGTCGAACAACGAAAGCACACGCTAAACATGAATCTAGTAACTGCAATCTCGATCTCACTGCTGGCCGCTGTACCCCGCGTATCCCTTGCTGAATCGCCCGACGGACTGCAATTATTAATCCTTGGTACGGACCGCTCAAGGGGCGCGCAGCAAAAGGTAGCTCAATACTTGGACGAGTATCAAAATTCGGTCGGCAATTTTGATTGCGACGACTATACGCTGAACATAGCCAGCACGGTGCAGGAGCCAGTCGCTACGATTTCTTCTGACAAGGCGATGGCCAGCATCTCCGATAAGAAGCAACGGCTTGCCTTTTCCAAGACGCTGTCGAAATACCGTGACCAACAGCACAAGCGCGGCTTCGACGGTGCACTGCTCTATGATGTCCACCACGGCACGTTGAAATTATATGGAATCTCAGCATGGACGAAGGAAAAGATTCATCGCACCGAAATCGGCTCTCACGATTGGAACAACAAAGACAAGTTCAGGTTGGCGATGTGCCGCGCCTTGGCAGAAATGCCCGTTCTTCAGTCACCTTAGACTGACCGATCATGAAAATCGATAAGACCATCATTTGCCTCCTACTCTGCCTCAATTCCCTTAGCGGATTTTCGGTGGAATCCGCGAAGCAAGCAAAGCAAACCATTTCATCGGGCCATCAGTGTACGAGCGATCCCTGCGCAAACACACCGACGGGCGAAGACCCATCCGAGATGGCGGAACGGGAGGGGCGCGCGCGCTCTGATCAGATCCGCCAGAGCCCTGAAGATTCGCTGCGCTGGAAGCGTATCAGACTTTATTCCGACTCGACAAAGCCCGAACGGCTGCAAATGATTGCGCACTACCAGAGCAGGATCTTGATGGTCCTCGATCCGAAGTCGGGCAACTTATCTTTTCGGAGTTCGGCGGGCGTTCACACCTTTAACGTCGCTATGCAAGACAAGGCCGCTAACAATCTATGCCCTGCTTATAACATCCAGGTCATCAACGCATCAAGCATCCACGCTGTGGTCAGGAAGACCTGCCCGAAATTCGAATACAAGCCAGGGCAAGCCTACAAATCGTATGAATACTATTTGTACGACCGCCAGACCGCCACAATGCGCGAGATCTGGTCGGCCTCCGCTATAGAGAACCTGAGCCTCCTGCGAAGCCCGACTCCCGAACCAAGCGTGAGCATCAATTCAGACGGCTACACGTTTCAATGGAAAGGCGACGTCGCATCCGGTGGCACTTTGATGCCCTACAACTTCAACAACCTGTACACCCGCCAGCGCAACAAGAGCGGAAAGCTGGAACTGGTTTGCAGGGATATGACTGCCGGTAAGCATGGCGAAGTCGAATCCGGTCTATGTGAAGGTGGAAAACTGTCTCTCGTGCAATGATCTAATCGGATAGCCCCTGCCGTTCATCCGAAGCCGCAAGACAGATCCTGTTGTTACCCTAACCGCAAAGCGGCCTTTGCGAGGGCCGAATTCTGCCACCGGTTGAAAAATGAATTTCGATACAACTCGAATGACCAAGATGGCATTGAGTGCTAAGTACTTTGTCGGTCCGTTGCTGCTCCTCAGCCAAATCGCCCACGCGAGCGAGCTGGCTCATTCGGCCATTACGCATGCCGATATCGAACGGCTCAAATTTATCACTGCCGGCAACGTCGTTCTCGGCAAACGAGTACTCGACTCTCTCGGTGAACATATCCTGGTATTGACCGAGAAATGGATCAGGTCGGCTAACGGACGAATCGAGCGCATCGAACTGGCTGCTGCTTATTACGACCGAGCCGGCGGCAAATGGATTGCTAACTGGGTCATCAGGGATGGAGTGCACTGTCCAGGACTCGACAGCGCTGCATCGTTCTTCCCGCATGCGACGAAAATCACCGATCTGGATGGAGACGGCCGCGCAGAAGTCACAGTCGCTTACAAGACGTTTTGCGGAGGAGGCATTGATCCCTCCACCGTAAAAGTGATTCTGCGTCAGGGAAAGCAAAAGTTCGCCATTCGTGGCGAGTCCTTGATCAAGTTCAAGGGCCAGGAACCAATGGGCGGAACCTACAATGCCGACAAGGCGCTGTTAGCGACCGACAACGAGGAATTCAGGCGGCATATGGAAAAAGTCTGGCAACAGGTGTACGTCGAACGGAACGATGGCTAGGCTGAACGATATGGGCACTCTTGTTGGACTCGCATTCGCAATACTATTGCTGGCAGCATCGATATTCCTGAGCCACGTACGTGAGAAAAGGCGGAGTCTGAACTTGCGATGAAATTTGGTCCGGATAACCGATTTGTAGGAAAAAATCTTCAGGAGATCATCGACTGTGCCGGCCCATCTACCTCCTTCGGATGCATGGACCATAGAACAGCGGTCGCACAATGGAAACGCGGAAAATTGATCGCAGAGGCGTGGTTGGGAAATGAGATATGCGTGGCGATCGAAACGCGCAGCACAAGGAAATCATGAAGCATTCAATCTCGTTGATAGCATTCAGCATTTGCGCCGCCGCATCCGCACAGGGAATTGTACCCACCGTCGAAGGCGAATATCACCTCACCTCGTCCACCATGGCGCCCGTGGGCAACTGGATCTACAGCAAAGCCCATCTCTCGATCAGGAAGCTGGACGATCGGCATGTGGTGATCCTGTTCGCATGTGAATGGAAGCGGTTTCCGAAAGACGCGTGCGATGACTATTACTTCGCGCAGTGGCGTAACGGCGGACTATACATGCAAGACATGAATACTGATCTCATGCGTATGTACTTCGACCCGGCTTCCCGCACGCTCACAATGATCAGGCGTGGCGTTGACGATAAAGGGAGTGTGCGGCGAGACGTATTCTCGCCCGCCAACGGCGCGCCTGCCGATGCGACGCTGGCGCGGCGACTAAAGCGCGCGGAAAAGGGCTACGTTCATCCGGAAAACCTGCGGGTGTTCGGGCCTTATGCAAAATGGAAGTACGAGAACAACCGCATCGAGTTCCAGAACACTACACCTTGATGTAGATCTTCCGCTTGTCCAGCCAGTAACCGACCAGCCAGCAGGCGAGCGTGAACAGGACGGCGAATGCCAATGATGCGGCTTCTGGGCTGCCAATCGGCTGGAGTGCTGCTGCCATTGGTGCGTAGGTGTCCGACTTGTTCAGCGCGACAACAACGATTTGCGAGAGCATGTAGATGAACAGCGTGTTCTTGCCGAACACTTCAAAGAAGTAGCACCAGCGGCGCGCTCCGCGCACCTCGATGATCCACGCCAGCAGCGCAAGGGCGATCAGTGCGGTGCCGGTGGAAATCATCACATAACTGCCGGTCCATAGTTTCTTATTGATTGGCAGCAGCGGCGCCCAGCATAGGGCCAGCACGGTGAGCGCAGCACCGCTGGCGGCGATTATGCCGAGCGTGCGCGCGGTGGCGCCATTGTCGCGCAGGTAGCGGCCAGCGAAATAACCGGCGATCACGTTCACCGTGGCGGGCAAAGTGCCGAGCATGCCCTCGGGATCGAACGGGATGCCTTCGCCTTTGTACAGGTGGGCGGGGCCGAACAGCCATAGATCAATGGCGCGGCCTGCGTTGCCTTCCAGTGTGTAATCGCCGAAGAGAGCCATCACCAGCCAGTGGCCCAGGAGCGCAATGGCGCTGAAAATGAGCGCGCCCCGTTCGCCGAAATAGTGCAGTACCAGCGCGGCAATGCCGAAACAAAGACCGATGCGCTGCAATACCCCGGGCAGGCGAACATCGCTCATAGGGCTGCCCACCTTGGCCAGGACGGCGAGCAGCAAACCAAGCGCAATAATGGTCGCGCTGCGCTTGGCGATCTTAGCAAGCACTGCCGCGTCGCCCGTGCCTTTGTGGCGTGGCAGTGTGAAGGCCAATGCGTTGCCGACGACGAACAGGAAGCTGGGGAAGACCCAGTCGGTCGGCGTGAAACCATGCCATGGCGCGTGCAATAGCGGCGCATAGACGTGGCTCCAGCTTCCCGGCGTGTTCACGATGATCATCAGCGCGACCGTCAGGCCGCGCAGGACATCCAGCGACTGGTAGCGGCCAGTGCCAGCCGTCATCGGCCCGCCCCGCCCTGCAATGCCGGCGTGGAGGCCATCGCCGGGGCGCCTGGCGCGGTGCCACCGGCGCTAGTTGCCGTGGCCGTCGTGCAGGTGGCGGTGGGCGTCGCAGCGATGGCAGTCGCGGCGGCGGTGTCGCCAGCGGCGGCCGAGGCGGCGGTAGCTGCAGTGGCGGCGGTCGCGACGTTGACCGCGGCGGCGGTGGGGATCATCGCGCGGTGGTAGGCTGCGGGCGCAACGTCGGGCATGGTGCTGCAATTGCCGTCCGCGCCGGCGACTGGCTGGCTGCATGGCTTGTCGCGGTCGAGCGACCAGAAATGCAGCCCGGCCAGGCCGAGTCGATGCACGGCGGCGGCGGTTAGCCGCGCGTCTTCCAGCGTGTAGACGTTTTCCACGACGTCATTAACGCCGATCATCGGCGTCAGCGCGATTTGCGACAGCGGCACCCTGTACTTGCTTTCGACATTGCGCGCTGCCTGGATGGCGGAGGCGCCCATATCGCAGACGCTGCCGCGCAGCACGCACGCCTGCTTACTGGCGGGGCCGTAATCCATCACCATCAGGTTCAACACGAAGTCGCGCACGCCGTGGCGGCGCAGGGCTGCCAGCACGGTTTCGCCGGTCTTGTTCAGGCTATGGTTGCTGCCGTCGGAGGCGGCGTGGGTCGCCACGGTGAAGCTGTAGCGCAGCTTGGGGTATTTTCGCTGCACGTGGCGCACGCGCTTGATCAGGGACTCGATCTGCGCCGGGCTTTGCTCCGCTTCGATGTCGAAGTCGAAACCTACCAACCGTGGCGACATATAGCGCGCCACAAAGCGCTCCATGCCGGTATCGCTGCCACAGGTGAAGACGCCACCCTGCCCGCCTGTCGAGATGATGTAGTCGTTTGCCGCATTGGCGACGTTGGCGTCAGCAACCGCCTGGCCCGGCACCTTGCCAGGCCAGACTTCTTCGCCGCACTCGCCGTTGGCGAATGCCCAGCTCAGCGCGGTGCCTGCTGCCAGCGGTGCGCCATCGGGCGCTATGGCGCTGGCGCGCGGCACCGTGCCGGCCGGCGCCAGCCCGAAGAATTGGTAAGGGCCAAATGCCACGCGCGGCGCGGCATCGGCGGCGCCCGACGCGAAAGCGGCGGTGGCAGCGGCCAGAGCCGCCAGGATCGATCGTTTCATGCTTCATTCCCCTCAGTGGCCAGCGCCAGCACCGAAGCCTTGTCCAGGCCCGGCGCGGCAGGCGCACTCCACCAATAATTGACCATCACATTCAGCACCCCGATCGATTCCACGTGGTGCCACCAAAATGAGGGAAGGTACAGCGCATCGCCCGGCTCCAGCTCGACCACGATGGCGTGCTTCTGCGCTTCGCGGAAGCGCGGGTAGCGTTCGAAGTCCGGCGCGCGGAAATCCACCAGGCTGATGGGCGTCGGCGTGGGGGCGAAGTCCAGGGGCCCGATGTACAGGTTGGCCGCCTGACCGGGCGGGAACAGCGTAAACCGCCGCCGCCCGCTCACCACACACGCCAGGTTATGCGACTCGTCGAAATGCGCCGGCGTCACGACCTCATTGCCCAGCCAGAGCCGGGGCCGCGCCATGGCGTCCAGCAATGGCTGCGGATTCGCCGCGGCGAAGCCAGGCAGGCATTCATCCAGCAGCGCGCTTTGCATCGCCACCGCTGGTGCGCGCTCGAACTGCGAATAGCGCGCCACCTGTTCGATCACCTGCGACACCGTGCGTTTGCTGCGGGCGAAGTTGAAGCCTTTCATGTCCGGCGTATAGAACAGGCGCCCACGCGCTTCCGGCGGCATCATCACCGCATCGCAGACGCCGCCGCGGTCGAACTGCATCAGGTAGCCGCACAGCGCTTCTGGCCCCTGCCGCGAGGCGCGCACGGCGGCCCAGTCGCGCACCAGGCCGCGCAGGACTGCCGGCTGCTGCCGGGCCACCACCTCTTGCTGAAAGCGCACTGCATCCATCCGACATACCCCCTCATAAAAAAACCCCGCCGCAGCGGGGTTCCGGTCTTGCATCAAGCGATCAATACTTGAAGCGCAGGCCCGCGTAGTACTGCACGCCGTTGGCGTAGAAGCGCGCCGGCTGGTCTTTATTGTAGACGTAGTTCTTCAGGATCGGATCGTTCAGGTTCTGGCCGCTCAGGGTGAAGGTCAGGTTCTTCGTGATCGAATAGTTGAAGGACGCCGACAGGGTGCCGATGGAATCCATGTACAGCGGCGTGCCACGGTCCTGGGCTGCCAGGAAAGACGAACGCCACGCATAGCTCACACGCACGTTGAACTTGTCGTTCTCATAGAACGCGCCGATGTTCGCAGTAGTCTTCGACGCGCCCAGCATGTCGCAGGGGTCGGCCGAAGTGGAAGTCTGCGTGTTCGGGCAGGTGCCGAACTTCTGCTTGGAGTCCGCCAGCGTCACGTTGGCGTCCCAGCCGAAGCCCGAACCCAGCGGCATCTGCAGGTTGAATTCCACGCCCTTCACGTCCGCATCGACATTGGTTGGCGAGGTGATCACGTATTCCGCGAATACCGGCTTGCCGCTCTGCTGCGAAGCACGACTGTCGATGAAGGTACCGCGGCTGGTGCCATAGCCCACGTAGTCCTTCAGGCCCATGTAGAAGATGCCGACGGAAGCCAGGGCGCGCGGTGCGAAGTACCACTGCAGGGTTGCGTCCAGGTTGTTCGACTTCGTTGGCTTCAGTGCCGCGTTGCCGCCGTTGCCGGTATGGGTTTCGTCGGTCAGCGATACGGTGCCGCCCAGCGCGCCGAAATCAGGGCGGGTCATGGTGCGGGAAATACCGAAGCGCGCCACCACATCCTTGCTTACGTCAACACGCAGGTTGGCGCTTGGCAGGACTTCCGTGCCATTGTTTTCGATGCGGGTCTGCTGCACGAAACCACCCCATGGGAAGGCCGGCAGGTTCTGGCCAGGCAGCTGGTTCTGCAGGATCTGGTAACCGTTCGACTCGCCTTCGGTACGTACCACGCGCACGCCCGCATTGCCGCTCCACATATCGCCTTCGAATTCACCCATGGCGTAGATGGCCTTGGTTTTTTCTTCCAGGTTGAACATATCCGGGTAATAGGTGCGCTCGATGCTGCGGTTCGAGTGCACATTGCCCCACTCCTGCAGGATGGAGCGGTCGATCTGCCAGACGTTACGCGGGAAGTCGCCACCCAGGTCCTTGCCGAAGTCGCCCGGATAGGTGGTGCCGTTCCATGCCGGGTTGGTGTTGGCGGTTCCCGGTTCGGTGTTGGACCAGTTGGGGCCTTGTGCCACGGCGAAGTTGCTGCGTTTGTGCTTGGTGCCGCGCAGGCCGAACTTGATCTCACGCAGCGGGCCGGCTTCCAGCTTGAAGGCGGCGTCCAGCTGGCCATAGGTTTCCTCGTCGTCGGTGGTGGCCGGGCTGTAGCCGAACACCCAGTCCAGGATGGTGCCGGTAAACTTGGAAGTGTCGATGCTTGGGAACTTCACGGTGGCAGGCGAACCCAGGCCGTTCAGCTGGTAGCTCACGCCCGAGTTGTTGACGTCGCCTTCGTACACGCCTTGCGATGGGGTCTCGCCGCTGCCCTTGGTCTTGCCGATGGAGCCGCTGATGGTCCAGTCGTTATTCGGACGCCATTTGGCGGCGATGTCGCCGAACTCAGTCTTGGCGAAGGCGCCTTCGCGCACGATGTCGTCGACGATACCGTAACGCAGCGGGGCCGCCGCAGTGCCCTTGTTCGGGAACACGACGGAAGTCAGGGTACCGTTGCGAACCGTGTAGGACTCGGGGATGACGTTGCCGCCGATGGCGCCATTGGCCGCCATGTCGGTCATGTAGTTACGGTTGTAGTTCGAGGCTTCCAGCTTGGAGTTGAAGTAGCTGGCTTCCAGCGAGAAGTCGCGGCTTGGCTTGACCTGGACGCTGACCATGCCGCCCTTGCGCTCGCGCTCCTGCTCGAACAGCGAAGAGCCGATCAGGCGCGGGTACCAGACGTTGGCCAGGTCCGGCTTGGCTTTGGCCAGGTCGCTGGTCGGGGAGATCTGGGTCCACTGCAGCAGTTCCTGGCCGTCGCGGCGCAGGCTGCGCTTCTCGGAGAACAGTTGCACCAGGGCGCCCAGGGTGCCGGTCTCGTTCTTCCAGTTAGCCAGTACGGAAATTTGCGGGTCGGTCTTGCCGGCCAGCGTGGAGTGCACGGCCTGCACGGTACCTTCCAGCACCAGCGGCTCCTTGAAGTCCAGCGGCTTGCGGGTGATCACGTCCACGGTACCGGCTGCGCCGCCTTCCACCAGGTCGGCGGTCGGCGATTTGCGCACCACGACCTGGCCCACGATCTCGGAAGGCAGCAGCGAGTAGGAAGCAGTACGGCCCACGGCGCCGCCCACCTGGTCCAGCACGAACCAGTCGCCCGACGACAGGGAGTGGCCGTTGATGGTGGTCTGGGTCAGCGAAGGTGCGGTGCCGCGCAGGCTGACACGGTCGTTCTCGTCGAAGCCGCCGGAGCCGGCGGCCGAGGTGGAGATGTTCACGCCGGGCAGGCGCTGCAGCGAGTCGGCCACGTTCTTGTCCGGCATCTTGCCGACGTCTTCGGCGGTGATCACTTCCACGTTGGCGGCGGCATTGCGCTTCACCGACAGCGACTGCTGCAGCGAACCGCGGATACCGGTAACGACCACCACGTTTTCGCCTTCCTTGGCTTCCTGCTGCTGCGCGAAGGCCGGTGCTGCCAGGCCCAGTGCCAGCACGGCGGTCGCGGTGGCGATCGGCGTCAGGACGGTGAGGTTGCGCGGTTTGACTGCTTCCTGATTGTGTTTCATTTACTCCCCCAATGGTGTGGATCCCGTGGATCCGGTCTCAACTTAAAAATCTACTCCACTACAAAACCAATCGAGCGCCAATATACCCCGTTTGAATACCAGAACACTACCAATTTTCATATTTTTTTCACATGTTGTACTGAAAAGACATACCACTTTGTCCAGAAAACGGCATTGTTAGCGCTATCTCATGGGGAAGCGTGATTCGGCTCAATGCATACCTCTGGTCAGAAGGTCTTTTTTTGGTATTATCGGCCGCACCACAAAGGGAGACCACATGGCAACGCTCGCGCAAATCATGGAAGACCTGGTGCAGACCAGTAGCCAGCCGCTTTATCAGCTGTTGCAGCGGGCCTTGCGCGAGGCGATCAACCTCCAGGTCTTCGGTCCGGAGGAAGCCCTGCCGGCGGAACGCCAGCTGGCAGCGGACTTGAACATCTCCCGCATCACGGTGCGCAAGGCCATCGATGGCCTGGTGGAAGAAGGCTTGCTGGTGCGCCGGCCGGGGTCGGGCAATTTCATCAACACCCGGATCGAGAAGAATTTCGCCAAGCTGACGTCCTTTTCGGAGGACATGCGCTCGCGCGGGCGGACGCCGCGCAGCGTGTGGCTGAAGAAGGCCGAGGGCACGGTCACGCCGGAAGAGGCCTTGCGTTTGCGGCTTAGCCCCGGCGCGCCGGTGTACCGTTATCACCGGATCCGCTTTGCGGACGATGTGCCGATGTGCGTGGAATACGCGACCATCGTGGCCGATGCCCTGCCTGCGCTGGAGGCGGTGGATGTGTCGATGTATGAAGCGCTGGAAGCGGCGGGACATCGTCCAGTACGGGCGCTCCAGCGTTTGTCGGCCTTGCTGCTGACCGGCGAACAGGCCAGGCTGCTGCAGGCGAAGGAAGGCGACGCCGGCCTGGCCGTCGAACGCCTTGGCTTTCTGCGCGACGGCCGCGCCGTGGAATTCTGCCGCTCGATCTTCCGTGGCGACATGTACGACTTTGTCGCCGAACTATCTACGCCCTGATTATCTCAATCCAGCCTGGTGACGCGCAGTTCCAGTTCCGATGTAAGGGCGGTGCTGGCAGCCAATGGCTGGTCGCAAAATGCCAGGCATAAGCTGCGGTGCGTAGACGGCAGGGACGGCATCTCATCAAGCACCTGCCAAGCCTGCACCTTAACCAGAATCACCTTGCCAGTGTTTGCGCCGATCGCACAAAACTCCCCGTCCTTGCTCCAGCTGATTGTGCGCGCACCACCGGCTGGAAACTCCGTGACCCGGCGCCCATATGCCGCATCCCAAACCGTCACCTGGCTTTGTGGCCCGGCACTGAGAATGAATTTTCCATCCGGCGACCACGACAGAAGCGACGCCTCCTGAGGGGTTTCTGCGAAAAAGGATGGTTCGCCGTCCGTCCAGACCTGGATGGTATGGTCGTCCGAAGAGGTGGCGAATCTGCGTCCCGAAGGCTCCCAGGCCACAGCGAGTACACTGCCCCGATGTCCTCGGCGCCTGATCACCTTCCCCGTATCCCGGTTCCAGATCACGACCACGCTTCCTGAGCATGAAACGATACGATTGTCGATTGGTGACCACGCAACACAACGAATCGGCTCGTCATGTTGTTCCGCCAGTACCGGCTCGTCAACGAGTCCGGTCTCGGCCCTGAGCACTCGAACCACCCGGTCATCGCCACCCAGCACCAGGCATGCCCCTTCCGGCGACCATGCGATGCAACGTATATATTCGTCCAGCCCTTCGCGCCGCCTTTCGACAATCCTCTCTTCTTTGCCATCCGACGTCGCGACGATCACTTCAGACGTTCCTTCATATGACCACATATGCGTTCCGGTCGAAAGCTCCGTCAGCATAACGTGCCGCCCGATGCTGCCCGCAGCCAGGTATCGTCCGTCCGGCGACAGTGCAGCGCATCGGAACTGAAGCAAATGAGGACGAAGTTCCTTGAAACCGTCATTGCTGTAGGTCCTGATCGACTGGTCGGTCGATCCGGATGCGATCGCTCCGTTTGAAGACCATGCGACTGCCCTCACCGAACCCAGGTGGCTAGGCTTTCTCTTTTCCGGCGTCGACCAGAATGCAAGGGAATCGAGGAGGTTTTGCTGGAGGCTGCGCCGAACAAGATCCGCGATATCAATATGTGTGACTGTCCTGTCCGAGGATCCGACAACCACTTCTTGCCCGTCCGGTGCCCACGCCAATGACAGGATCGAGTCACGGCACACACGCTTGGCACGGATGACCTTCCAGGTAAGCGTATCGATCAGGATGAACTGCCCTGATATCAGGCCGGCCGCAATGTAGGCGGCTGGCGATGGCGAGCACGCGACGCACAACACTTGCGCACGCTCGCGCTCGCGCGGAGCGACTGTTCCAGCAATATCAATTTCGGAAATCAGTTCGCCGCCGCGAACGTCCCAGATCCTGATGCGGCCATCCGTCGCTGCAGTTGCAAACCACTTGGCTCCTGGCGCAATTGCAATTCCCCTGATCCTGCCTTCATGCGCTGCGAATCGACGCACCTCCTTCTTTGCCCGATAGCTGAAAATCCGCACAGTCCCATTGGCATAACCGCAGATCAGTGTGTTCCCATCGTCGGCCCAGCCAAGCGATCTCGCCCAGTCATCCGAACCAGGCCATTCACACTCCAGCGCACCAGCCGGGAAACTCCAGACTTTCACCGCCCCATCTACCGAACAAGTGGCAAGACTCTTACCGTCGGGCGACCAGCAGACGCTTTTTACGGCATCCGCATGTGCTTCGATCGTCAACAGCAAATCGCTGGGATTTTCCCGCCATACGCGGACCGAACTGTCATCCGAGGCGGCCGCAAGGTACCGAGAACAAGGGCTCCAGGCCAAGGCGTTGATCTCATTCGGCTTCCAAACGCCGATATTTGCGAGGTAGCCCGCCTTCTGCGGCTCGTTGATCCGTTTCGGCGCTGCATTGCCTGAAGCAGCTGGCAGCAATTCGCGAACGAAGCGATGAATGGTGAGCAGTTGTAGTGCCGATTTGGACTTTGGCTTGCAGATCGATGCGTGATCCTCGTCCAGGGGAATGGGAATCACGCCCGGGATTCCCGGGTCGGCGGAACTCTCGTCGACAACTATGACAGGCCCCATCGGCAGTTTTTCGCAAAACACGAGAACGCGACAGCCGAAAGTGTGGAGATTGGTCCTGAACCAGATGTTCAACTCCCGCAGCCGGGAATCGTTCAATTCAAGGTCTTTGGCCGCCGCCGAGGGCCGAAGCGTGGACCAGAAGCTTAACCAGTTCGCCAAGCGGGAGCCACTGTTCGGCGTAGCGAGGAAAGCAATGCCCTTCGTTGCACGGCTGATCGCCAGCCATGCCGGTTGCTTGAATTCCTCGGCATGCCGCATCATTTGTTTTACGAGAAGGCCGCCAAGGCTATGGACTATAAAGATCAGCGGACGTTCGCCGATCCCATGCGCGGCAAGCAATGTCAGGACATTGGTGGCGCGGTCCGCCAGCGGCATGGCAGAACCAGTCCATTCGCTTTTGCTTGCCGGGTACCCAAGCGACCAGACGCCGACATGATTGAACTCGGCCGCCAACACTTCGGGCCAGAACAGGCCAGGTTGGCGCCATGTTTCGAGTGGATGCCCGTCCAGACCATGCACGAAGATCACGTCCGCCGCACGTTCCGCGGAGCAGCCTTGTATCGCAATCAATTCCGATGCACCACTCATGGGACGCCTCCACGCTCAGCGCTTCACCTTCGAGCTGTCGCTGGCGATCACCACCGAGAGCTTGGACGGGTCGATATGCTTGCGGAACGCCGCACTCACCTGCTCCGCCGTCAATGCCTTCAGCTTCGCCTCATGCTCCTTGCTCCACAAGAAGGTACGGTCCAGATAGCGGAAGTGCGACCACGCCCCCGCCACCACGTCATCCTTCGACCGGTTCTGCACGCGCTGCTGCATCAGCCCCGATTTCGCGCCTGCCACTTCGGCCGCCGTAAAGCCACTCTTCACAGCGCGCTCCAGTTCCTGCCGGATGGCCGCTTCCAGCTTGGCCATATTTTGCGGCGCCGCGATCGCCTCGATCGTGAAGCCGCCCGCATTGTCACGGTCGCCCGCGTCGAGCGACGAGCCGCCGCCGTAAGACAAGCCATCCTTCTGGCGGATACGGTCCATCAGGCGCGACTTCAGGCCGCCGTTGCCGAACACAAAGTTCGCCAGCTCCAGTGCGGGGTAGTCCGCATCATCCGTGCGCAGCGGGATATTCACGCGCGCCGCGAACATGCCATTCTCCTTGTCCGGCGTATCGATCGTCTTGCGCGTTGCAGGCTTCTCGACATGCTTGTCCAGCACCGGCGCATATGGCGCCTTGCTCTGCCAGCCGGCAAATTCCTCGCCGGCCACCTTCAACAATTCGGCCTTGTCGAAGTCGCCCACCACCGACAGCTCGCCATGCGACGCGCCATAGAACTCGGCATGGTAAGCCTTCACGTCTTCCAGCTTCAGCGCCTTGACCGCGTCGATCTGTTCATCGAGCGTCATCACGCTGCGCGGATCGCCTTTCGGCCAGTGGTCGAAATACTCGGCCAGCGCACGGCCCGCCAACGCTTGCGGATCGTTGCGCGACGCATCCAGGCCGACGATCCACTGCTGCCGCATCTGCTCGAACTCCGCCTGCGGGAACGATGCCTCCTTCAACACATGCGCCACCAGGCGCAGCGCGGCGGAAAGGTGCTCGCGCGTGGTTTCAAAGTGGTACAGCGAACCGGACATCTTCAGCTTCGACATCGCATCGGCCAGTTGCGCGCGCGTGTACTTGCTGGTGCCGCGCGTCAGCATCTGGTCCGCCGCCGCCGCCGCCACCTGTTTGCCGAACTGGTTCTTCTCGTCGCCCCAATGCAGGCGCAGGTCGACCGCCACCGTCTCGCCGCGGTTCTTCTTCGGCAGCAGCGCCAGTTTCAGGCCGCCGAGCTCCCTTAGCTCGGTACGCGCCATGATGTTGTCCTGGCTCGGGTCGAAGTTCTCCGACGTCAGCGCGCTGGCCTTGCCCTTGTAGTCCTTGAGCACTTCGGCCGCCGTGGGCGCCGCCCCGATCTCGGCCCGCTGCGGCGCATCGTCAGGGATGAAGATGCCGACGGTGCGGTTATCGCGCCTCAGGTAACGTGCCGCCGCTTCCGCCACCTGTTTCGAGGTGATCGCGGCCAAGCCGTCGCGGCCCTGGAACAGCAGGCGCCAATCGCCCAGCGCGATATGCTCGCTCAACGCCACCCCCACCTGCTGCGGGTTGTTCAAAGCCTTCTCGATCGAATTGCTGTAATCGCGGCGGGTACGCTCCATCTCTTCATCGGTTGGCGGCGTCTTGGCAAAGGCTTCCACTGCCGTGATCAATTCATCGCGCACCGCCTCCACCGGCTGCCCCATCTTCACCACCGCGCCGAACACTTGCAGGCTCGGGGCAAACCCCGGCTGGCTGAAGGCGAACACTTGCGCCGCCTTGCCGCTTTCCACCAATTGCTTGTGCAGGCGGCCATTCGGCGTATCGCCCAGCACCTGGCCCGTGAAGGCCAGCGGGTCGGCATCGGGATGCAGGCCCGATGGGATCTTGTACCCCACCAGCACGATCTGCACGTCGCCCTTGCGCCGCACCGCGTATTGGCGTTCGCCATCCTGCGTCGGTTCCACCGTCCAGAATTGCGGCAGCTTGCGCTTGGGCTTGGGGATGGCACCGAAAGTCTTGCCGATCCAGGCCAGCGTTTGCGAAGGGTCGAACTTGCCGGCCACCAGCAGCACGGCATTGTCCGGCTGGTAGTAGGTGCGGTAGAAAGCTTGCAGGTTCTCGATCTTCACGTTCTCGATGTCGCTGCGGTTGCCGATGGTGGAACGGCCGTAGCTGTGCCAGTCGTACGCCACGCTTTCCAGGCGCTTGTACAGCACTTCGAACGGGCTGTTTTCGCCGCTCTCGTATTCGTTGCGCACCACGGTCATTTCCGAGTCCAGGTCCTTCTTCGCGATGAAGGATTTGGTCATGCGCTCGGCTTCCATGTCCAGCGCCCACTTCAGGTTTTCCGGGCTGGCCTGGAATACCTCGTAATAGTTGGTGCGGTCCAGCGAAGTGGTGCCGTTGAACTCCATGCCGCGCTCGGCGAACTGCTGCGGGATATTGCGGTGCTTTGGCGCCCCCTTGAACATCAGGTGTTCCAGCAAGTGCGCCATGCCGGTCTCGCCATAGTTTTCATGGCGCGAGCCGACCAGGTAAGTGACGTTGACGGTCACCGTCGGTTTCGACGCATCGGGGAACAGCAGGACTTTGAGGCCGTTGGGCAGGCGGTATTCGGTGATGCCTTCGACGGAAGGCCCTTTGACGACGCCTGCGGGAAGGGTTTGCGCGAATGCGGGAGAGATGGCCAGCAGCAGCGCTGCGGCATAGCGTATTTGCATAGTGTTCTGCTCTTGTTGGCAAAACCCTATGCTACGCCATTCAAGTCTTTTCGTCAGGTAGGAGACAGGCCTCGACCACCTGCAGCTTGTTATCCTTGGCGAACTCCTTGACGAAGTTGTAAGCCATCGGCTGGATCTCGCGCAAGCCCTCGTTGACCACCACGGCTTTGATGCCATTCACAACGGTCGGGGTGACGTAAGGCGAGAACTGCAAGTGGGCGTGACGCCCGCCGGAGCCTTCCGGGCGGAAGCACGCCAGCACACCGGCCAGGCGTTCCGCCCAATCGCTGGGGCGGAATTGCTTGCCGTCGGTCGTAAGCCCAAGAATGAAGAACTCGCTGGCCATATACCTGAAACCACTTTCTGTGAGGAACCCAAGTATTATATCTTATAGAAGACTTGAACGGGGCCCCGGGTTCAGGTCATTTTATCCGAGCCACACCGCCCCGGACAGCAAGAGCAGCAGCATCATCCACAGCAGCAGCGCGCGCCACACCAGGCCGACCGTGCTTTGCAGGGCACGCACGCCCGGTTCGTCGCCCGGCAGCTGGTCCACTTCCATGTCGCTGATATCGACGGTGGCCGCGTCGGACGGGATGATCTTGGCCGCGTTCTCGTTCGGGGTGCCCAGGCGCACACCCATCGCGCCGCCGCCGGCCGACAGGATGATGCCGATTGCTTCATCCTTCCAGCGGTGGGCGAAATTGCGCCAGGCGTATATCGCATCTTCGAAATTGCCGACCACGGCAAAGGCCACCGCGGTCAGGCGCGCCGGAATCCAGTCGATCCAGTAGAAAGCCTTGGCCGCGAAAACGCCGAACGCTTCCTGGCGCATGTGCTCAGGTTCGTTCCAGGCGCGCGCCAGGTATTCGGACACCCGGTACAGGATGGCGCCGCACGGGCCCAATGGCATCAGGAACCAGAAGAACACGCCGAATACGTTGCGGTGGGTGGTGACCAGCGCCTTCTCCACGGCGATGCGCGAAATCTCCGTCACTTCCATGCCCACGGTATCGATCTTGCACCATTCGGCCAGCAGCGCGCGCGCCTGGCTTTCATCGCCCGCGTTCAGCGCCAGCTGGATCGAGGTGAAGTAATGGCTGTAGTGGCGGAAACCCAGCGTGAGGTAGACGATCAGCACGTTCCAGGCAAACGCTGCCAGCACCAGGTTATAGCGCAGCAGCAGCCAGTACACCAGGCCGGCCGGCAGCGTCAGCGCGCCGATCATCAGGAACCAGCCCATGCGGCCATGGCTCGCATGCCCCGCGTTGAACCACTGCTCCATGCGCACGGCCAGGCTCTTGATTTCAGCCCAGATCGGGTTGTCCGCGCGCAGGGGCTTCAGTTGTTCAAACAGCAAGGCCACGAGAATGGAGAGAAAAGTCATCTAAATCCTTTGATTAGCAGTACCACAATGCCCGCTACGATAGCTTATGCGCGCAAGAAATGAAACAGGTTGCGCAGCATGCCCGCCGTTGCGCCCCAGATAAAATAATTCTGGTATGGCATGGCGTAGAAAGTGCGGCGCCCATTCGGCAATTCAGCCGCCAGGCGTAGGTGGTTGGCGCCATCCATCAGGAACTGGAATGGCACTTCGAAGATTTCCGCCACCTCGAACGGGTCGGCCTGCAATTCGAACGGCGGCGTGACAAGGCCCACCACCGGCGTCACCGCGTAGCCGGTGCCGGTGTAATACAGGGGCAGCGTGCCGATCACGTCGACGTGCCGGCGATCGAGGCCGATCTCTTCCTCGGTCTCGCGCAGCGCGGTGTCGACGGCATCGGCGTCGGTCGGCTCGGCGCGCCCGCCGGGAAAGGCGACCTGCCCCGCGTGGTCGTTCAGGTGGGCGGTGCGCATCGTCAGCAGCAGGTGGGCGCCATCGTCGCGCAGCACCAGCGGCACCAGCACCGAGGCCGGCGTCGGTTCGCCGCGGTGCAGTCCAAGCGGCGGTTCGGACGGTTCCGGCGTCCATTCCGGCGGCTCGGCAAAACGCCGGCGCAGCCAGTCCGGCGCCAGGCGTTCCAGCAGCACGGCGGCTTCGCCGGCAATCGCTTCGATCGGCAGTTGGGTCGGGTCGAAAGGAGTCTTGGGCATACGAGGCATTGTACCAACTGCGCCGGGGTCTGACCCTTTGGGTACGACCCAAGGGTCGGACACTCAAAAAAAAAGGACGCCCGAAGGCGTCCTTTCCGAATCCGATACCGGGGTATGGATTACTCGGCAGCTGCGGCCTTGCGGTTTGGCAGCTTTTCCTTGATACGTGCGGACTTGCCCGAACGCTCACGCAGGTAGTACAGCTTGGCGCGACGTACGTCACCACGACGCTTCACTTCGATCGAAGCGATCAGCGGGGAGTACAGCTGGAAGGTACGCTCAACGCCTTCGCCGGACGAGATCTTACGAACGATGAAGTTCGAGTTCAGGCCACGGTTACGACGAGCGATCACGACGCCTTCGTAAGCCTGGGCGCGCTTGCGGGTGCCTTCAACCACGTTCACGTTGACCACCACGGTGTCGCCAGGTGCGAACTCAGGGATGTTCTTGCCCAGGCGAGCGATTTCTTCTTGTTCCAGTTGCTGGATCAGGTTCATTTTAATGACTCCTATAACCATCTTGCCGGCGCTATCAAGGATGCCCGGTAGAGGATGGGGTTAAACACGGCAGGCAACATGCCTGCCACGGTACTACAACGGGTTTTTATAAACCCGCCAAAAACTTTTCATCCTTCTTCGAGAGCAGGCCGGCTTCGCGGGCCTTTGCCAGCAGGTCGGGACGCTTGCGCGCAGTCGCTTCCAGCATGCGCTCACGGCGCCACTTCTCGATCTCGGCGTGGTTGCCGCCCAACAGCACCGGGGGCACGGCCTCGCCTTCGTAAATCTCTGGCCGCGTATAGTGCGGCGAATCCAGCAAGCCGTTGACGAAGGAGTCTTCGACCGCCGACGCATCGGTATTCAGTACGCCGGGCAGCTGGCGCACCACGGCATCCATCAGGGCCATGGCAGGCAGCTCGCCGCCGGACAGCACGAAATCGCCGAGGCTGATTTCTTCATCCACGCAGCGGTCCAGCAAACGCTGGTCCACCGCTTCGTACCGGCCGCACAGGATCACGAGGCCGGGTTCCTGCTTCAGCTGCATCACGCGTTCGTGCGTCAGCTGTTTGCCTTGCGGCGACATGTACACCACGCGCGGCGCCGGCAGGCCGGACACGACCTGGCGCTGTTTCGCCGCCGCGATCGTCTGCTCCAGCGGCTTGGCCAGCATCACCATCCCGGGGCCGCCGCCATAAGGGCGGTCATCCACGGTGCGGTGGTTGTCGGTGGTGAAATCGCGCGGATTCCACAGCGACAGGCCCCAGCGCTTCTGCTCGAACGCGCGGCGGGTTACGCCGGACTGCGTCAGGGCAGCGAACATCTCGGGGAACAGCGTAATGACGTCGAATTGCATGTGCGGTTCCGGATTAGTAATCCAGGCCCCAGTCCACGATGATCTGCTTCGCGTCCTTGTCCACCTTGATAACGTACTGGCCTACAAACGGGATCAGGCGCTCCTGCGCCTTTCCTTCAGTCCCGTATTCGACGCGCAGGATGGACTGCGGCCCATTGCTCATCAAATCCGCGACCGTGCCAAGGCTTTCGCCCTGCTGGTTCACTACCGCCAGGCCGATCAGGTCGCCCCAGTAGTATTCATCCTCTTCCAACTGCGGGAAGTCGGCGCGCGACACGAAGACCGATGCGCCTTTCAGCGCTTCCGCTTCGTTGCGGTCCGTCATCCCGACAATCTGGGTGACGACATCGCCACCATGCAGCTTAGCCCGCTTGACTTCAACGTCATGCAGGCTTGGCTTGTCGAGCCACCAGGTGGTGGCATGCAGCAGCGCATCTGCTTCGGAGGAGAAGGGTCGGACACGGACCCCGCCAGTGATGCCATAGGCACCGGAAACAAAGCCAACCTGAACCAGGTCAGCCGGGGCTTGCGCCCCAGATGCGGTCTTGCTGCTCAAAGCTTATTTAGGCAGCTTTCTGGCCAGCGACCAGCTTGGCAACAGCTGGGGACAGCTGAGCGCCAACGCCTTGCCAGTAAGCCAGACGGTCAGCAGCAACGCGGAAGGTTTCTGCCTGGCCGGTAGCCATTGGGTTGAAGAAGCCGATACGCTCTACGAAACGGCCATCGCGACGATTGCGGGAATCGGTTGCAACGATGTTGTAGAAAGGACGCTTCTTGGCGCCACCACGAGCTAAACGAATAACGACCATAATAATTCCAAAAAAGTGTGCTGAGTCGGAAAAAGCCGCAAATTATAGCGCGCTTTAACTCCAACCGGCAAGATTAATCAAATTGGTGGGGAATTGGACAATCCGGGATTATCCCCTGAACTGGCCTCGGCGGCAACAGCTTTGTTGTGCGATACTGCCGGTTTTTCGGACTTTTCGGCAGCAAACATGTCTGTTTTACACAAGAACAAAACCTTCGCCACCCTGCTCGCCTTCGTGGGCGGCGGCATCGGCCTGCACCGCTTCTACCTGCGCGGCTTGGCCGACATCTGGGGCTGGCTGCACGCTGCCAGCCTGCTTGGCTGCGCCGCCGTCTTTGCGCTGTGGCCAAAGGCCGATCCCTATTTCCTGCTGCTGCCGCTGATCCTGTCGATCCTGGTTGGCTTCCTGGAAGCGCTGGTGCTTGGCCTGATGCCCGACGAGAAATGGGATGCTGCCTTCAACCCGGGCAGCGGCAAGCAATCCGACTCGCGCTGGCCGCTGGCCGTGGTGCTGGTCGCCACCCTGCTGTTCGGTGCCTTCGGCCTGATCGCCACCATCGCCCGCCTGTTCGACCTGCTCTACACCGGCGGCGTCTACGGCTGAGGCTTTAGCAACGTCTTGTCACAATTCTCCATTCCACCGGGAAACTGTTCGCCTATACTTTCAGTCACCACAACCGTTTTTGGAGAACACAATGAAAGTAGCTAAATTCCTCTTGCCAGCCATCCTGGCCGTAACGGTTAGCGGCGCTTACGCGCAACCGAAGAAGGCCATCTGCGCAGAATGCGGCACCGTGACCGCGGTCAAGATCGTTGAGAAGGACGGCGAAGGCGGCGCCACCGGCATGATCGCCGGCGGCGTGGCCGGTGCCTTGCTGGGCAACCAGGTCGGCGGCGGCAGCGGCAAGGCAATTGCCACCGTGGCAGGCGCCGCCGGCGGCGCTTACGCCGGCAAGACCATCGAAGGCAAGATGAACAAGGTCAAGGAGTGGCACGTGACCGTCAAGTACGAAACCGGCAAGACCGGCACCGTCACCCTGAAGGAAGATCCGCACCTGCGCAAGGGCGACAAGGTGAAGCGCGAGAACGGTCAGCTGGACCGCATCTAAGCGTCACGTCCTTCGCGACAGCAATAGTCCCATCCCCGCGCCGGCCAACAGGCCGGCGCAAGTCCGATTGAACATCCTCTTTCCGCGCGGCTGCGCAAACCAGCGCTGCATGCGCGCGCCCATCCATGCGTAGGCGGCCATCGCCACTACTTCCAGCAGCAGGAATAACACCCCCAGCACGAAGAACTGCGTTCCCACCGCACCGGCCGGGTCGACAAATTGCGGCAGGAAGGCAGTGAAAATCAGGATTGCCTTCGGATTGCCGGCGGCGACCAGGAATTCCTGCCGCGCCAGCTGCCACCAGCCGGCGGCCGCCGCGCTGCCGCTTCCCGCCGCATCGCCCGGCGCCGCGCGCCACAGCTGCCAGGCCAGGTAGAACAGGTAAATCGCGCCCGCCGTCTTGATCCCGTAGAACAGCAGCTCCGAGGTATGCAGCACCGCCGCCAGCCCGGCGGAGGCCAGCGCGATCATTCCCGCGAACGCCACCAGCCGGCCCGCGCCTGCCAGGCAGGAACGGCGGAATCCATAGCGCGTGGCATTGCTGACCGAAAGCAGGTTGTTCGGCCCGGGCGCCATGTTCAGCGCAAAACAGGCGGGCACGAACAGCATCAGGGTTGAGGAATCCATGGTCGGCTCCAGATGGAAATTTTAGTTAATATACAACGTGCCGCGCCGCCTGCCTGGCCGGTGCCCGAACTTGCAAGGAGACGCTGTGAAAGACAATACCACGCCCACCTTCCCGCCCCAGTGGCAGCCGCTGGTGGACAAAGCCGCCAGCGCCTTGCGCGAACTGGCCGTCAATGAGGACGCCAAGGCGCGCTTCCTGGAAGATCCGCTGCTGCGCCCTTACATGGAGCGTGTCTCGCGGCGCTATATTGCCGGCAGCAGCGTGGCGGACGCTGTGCTGCGCGCCGCCATGATCAACCAGGACGGCCATCGCGCCTCGGCTGAATACATGGGCGAGAGCGTGCGCGATGAAGCATTCGCCAACGCCGAGACGGATGTCTTCCTGCAACTGGTGCAGGCCATCGGCGAGCAGCAGCTCGACTGCTCGGTTTCCTTCGACCTGTCGCACATTGGCTCGCTGGTCGATCCGGAGCTGGGCTACCACAATGCCCGCCGCATTGCGCGCGCGGCCGACGCGATCGGACAGGAAGTGATGATCTCGATGGAAGCGTCGGACCGCAGCAGCGGGATCTACGAAACCTATACGCGGCTGCACCAGCGCGACGGGCTGTCGAACGTCGGCATCACGGTGCCGGCCAAGCTGCACCGCACGGCAGTTGACTTGCCGGTATTGATGGGGCTTCCCGGCCGCATCCGCCTCGTCAAGGGCGCCATGTTCGAGCCGGTCGATATTGCCTATCCGCGCAACAGCCCGGAGCTGGCGTCCGCCTACCGCCGTTACGCTGCGCAGCTGCTGCGCAGCGGCCACAAATGCTCGATCGCCACGCACGACCGCGCGATCCAGAACGAGCTGTCGGCCATGATCCGTTCGGAAGGCATCGGCGCCGGGCCGTATGAGTTCGAGTCGCTGATCGGCCTGGGCGAACAGAATATCGCCGACCTGCGCGATGCCGGCTTCGCCACGCGCGAGTACGCGGCATTCGGCAAGGACCACTTCCTGTACGTCCTGAACCGCATTTCCGAGGAACCGGTGCGCGTCTACCAGGCCATCGTCGACGCGCTGGGTGACGGATGATGCGCCGCCTGCTGGCCGCGGCCGTGATGGCCGCAGCGTGGACCGCATTCGGCTGCGCACATGCGCAAACGGTCGCAATCACGCTGGATGACGGGCCGGACATCGGCAGCACGCCGCGCATGACGGCGCAAGAGCGCAACCAGGCCTTGCTCGCCGCTTTGGCCAGGCATCGCGTCCAGGCTGCCCTGTTTGTGACCTCCGGCTTTGGCGCGAATACGCCGGAAGGCTTCCGTCTGCTGGAGGCGTGGAGCAAGGCGGGCCATGCGATCGGCAACCATACCGTAACCCACCCGGACCTGCACAAGGTCGACATGGCCGCGTACCAGAAGGAAGTGCTCGATTGCGACCGCTTGATCGGCACCTTGCCCGGTTACCGCAAATGGCTGCGCTTTACCTATCTGCGCGAAGGCAACACGCCGGAGAAACGCGATGGCATGCGCAACTTCCTGCGCGAACAAGGCTACCGCAACGCCTACGTGAGCCTCGATACCAGCGACTGGCGCCAGAACGAGGAATTGGTGAAGCTGTTGAACGCCAATCCGGATGCCGATGTGGCGCCGATCCGTGCAGCTTACCTGGCGCACGTGCGGCAACGTGCCGAGGCTTACCGCGCATTGTCGCGGCAATTGCAGGGGCGCGATATCGCGCAAGTCCTGCTGCTGCACCACAACCTGATCAATGCGCTGTGGCTTAGCGATGTGATTGCGCAGTTCAAGGAAATGGGCTGGACCATCGTCAGTCCGCAGCAAGCCTTTGAGGATCCGGTCTACGCCCTGATGCCGGAGCGCGCGGCGCCGGGCCAGAGCCTGTTGCTGTCGATGGGACGCACGCTCGGCCTGGGACGCTTTCCGGGCGGCGAACGGTTGATGGATGACGCAGACTTTGAAGTGGAGCAACTGCGCGCCACCGGTGCGCTGGCGCCGCAGACGCCCGCAGCGGCGGCAGCGGCTGCAAAAAATAGTCGTCCATTTTTCGGTTGTAGCGGTGGCGGGGGCGCCGATAAGCTTCCGCCATCAACCACTGCAAACGAGAAAACCATGTCGCCATTCTTTTCCCCCGCCCCGCTCCTGCTCGCCAATGCATGGGATGTCCCGAGTGCGCTGGCAGCCGAGTCGGCGGGCTACCGTGCCATCGGCACGTCCAGCGCCGCCATCGCTGCCATGCTGGGCTACCAGGACGGCGAGCAGATGCCGTTCGAAGCACTGCTGTTGGTGGTGCGCCGCATCCGCGCCAGTACCGCCCTGCCCTTGAGCGTCGATATCGAGGCAGGATATGGCACGGACACTGCCGCCATCATCGGCAACGTGTCGCAGCTGGCCGAACTGGGCGTGGCCGGCATCAATATCGAAGACAGCCGCGTCCACGACGGGCGGCGCGAGCTGTTGCCCCCGGCGCACCTGGCGCAGCAGTTGCGCAAGCTGCGGGCCAGCTTCCCCGGCTTGTTCCTGAACGCCCGCACCGATACCTTCCTGCTGGGGCATCCTGGCGCGTTGCAGGAAACCCTTGCGCGCGGCAGCATGTACCGGGCCGCCGGCGCGGATGGCTTGTTCGTGCCGTGCATCACGGCGCCGGACGACATCCGAGTGGTAACCGGTACAATCGATGCTGCCGTCAACGTGATGTGCATGCCGGGATTGCCGGATTTCGCCACGCTGGCCGGGCTGGGCGTGCGCCGCATCAGCATGGGCAATTTCGTGCACGGCGCCGTCATGCGCAATTTGCGCGCGCAGCTTGATGCCGTGCAGCGCCAACAAACTTTCGCTCCTCTATTTGCCGATGAAATTCACTGATCCAGGCGAAATCCGGCGCTGCTACCAGGCGCTGGTGGACCGCTCCCCCGAACATGTCGGCGCGTTCTATGCGGCGGTCAAGACCACGGGCATCTTCTGCCTGCCGACCTGCCGCGCCCGCAAACCGAAAGCGGAGAACGTCGACTTCTTTTCGGACATCAAGGAGCCGCTGGCCTTGGGCTTCCGTCCCTGCAAAGTATGCCGCCCGACGGAGAACGCGCCCGATGTGCCGCCGCAGGTGGCGCGTGCCGTCGCCCTGGTGCGCGAGCAGCCCAAGCGCCGCATCCAGGATGCCGAGTTGAGGGAACTGGGCATCAGCCCGGAGCTGGTGCGGCGCTGGTTCCAGAAGCATCATGGTTTCAGCTTCCAGGCCTACCAGCGCATGCTGCGCATTAACCAGGCGATGACGGAGCTGAAGGAAGGCCGCAGCGCGACCGATGTCGCGCTGGACAGCGGGTACGAATCGCTGAGCGGCTTTTCCTATACCTACAAGAAAATGACGGGGGCCGCGCCCAGTCAGGATGCGCGGCAGCTCGTGCTGCACCGCTTCGCCACCCCGCTTGGACCGATGTTTGTTTGCGCCAGCGAGCGAGGCGTGTGCCTGCTGGAGTTCACCGACCGGCGCATGCTGGAAACCGAATTCCGTGATTTGCAGCGCAGGTTCAAGGCGCGCATCCTGGCGGGCGAAAATGCGCATACGCGGGCGGCAATGGCGCAGATTGGCGAGTATTTCGACGGCAGGCGCCGCGACTTTACCGTGGCGCTCGATGCGCCGGGGAGCGAGTTCCAGCGTGGCGTGTGGGATGCCTTGCGGGGGATGGCATTTGGGGAAGTGACGCACTATGCCGCTTTGGCTGCGCGTGTCGGGGCGCCGAGTGCGGTGCGGGCGGTGGCCGGCGCGAACGGGGCGAACCGGATTGCGATCATCATTCCTTGCCATCGCATTGTCGGGAAGGATGGGGCGCTGACCGGCTATGGCGGGGGATTGGCGCGCAAGGAGTGGCTCCTGGCGCACGAAAGGCAGAACCGGTAAAGCAGTGTCAGACCCAAGGGTCTGACACTGGTACGCGGCGGTCGCAGGCCGGTGTCAGACCCTTGGGTCTGACACCGCTTTACCGGTTTAGGTCCGTCAGAACTGCTCGACGTCCAACCCCAGCACGCCGGCGCTGCCCTCAACGATCGAGGCGCGCATGCCCACGGAGCCCGACAGGATGTGGTCCGCGAAGAAGCGTGCAGTCGTGATCTTGGCACGATAGAACGCCACATCGCCCTCTTCCGCCGCGAGCTTCTTCTGCGCCACCAGCACCGCGCGGCCCATCTGCCAGCCACCGAAGACGATACCGGCCAGCTTCAGGTAAGGCACGGAGCCCGCGAAGACACCCTTGATATCGGACTTGGCGTGGTTGACGATGAACTCCACCACCGCCTCCAGGTCATTGGCGCCCTGCTCCAGGTGCTTGCGGATCGCCGCGAAATCAGGGCTGTTGACGTGACCCAGTTCCGCAGCGGTCGCGCGCACTTGCGCAATGAGGGACTTGGCCAGCGCGCCGCCGTCACGGACGGTCTTGCGGCCGATCAGGTCATTGGCCTGGATCGCAGTGGTACCTTCGTAAATGGTCAGGATCTTGGCGTCGCGATAGTGCTGCGCCGCGCCGGTTTCCTCGATGAAGCCCATGCCGCCATGCACCTGCACGCCGTCGCGGGCCACATTTTCCGACATCTCGGTCGACCAGCCCTTCACGATCGGCACCAGGAATTCGTACACAGCCTGGTTGCCCGCGCGCACTTCCGCATCAGCGTGGTGATGTGCCACGTCATGGATGCCGGCGGCAACGTAAGCCAGCGCGCGCGCCGCTTCGGTCTGGGCACGCATCGACATCAGCATACGGCGCACGTCAGGGTGGTTGATGATCGCCACGCCTGCCGGCGAACCATTCAGGTCGCGCGACTGCACGCGTTCCTTGGCGAAGGCCACCGCCTGCTGGTAGGCGCGTTCCGCCAGGCCCACGCCCTGCATGCCGACGCCGAACCGCGCCGCGTTCATCATGATGAACATGTATTCCAGGCCGCGGTTCTCTTCGCCCACCAGGTAGCCCACGGCGCCGCCATGGTCGCCGAACTGCAGCACGGCGGTCGGGGAAGCCTTGATGCCCAGCTTGTGCTCGATCGACACGCAGTGCACGTCGTTGCGCTCGCCCAGCGAACCGTCCGAATTCACCATGAACTTCGGCACGATGAACAGCGAAATGCCTTTCACGCCCGGCGGCGCGTCCGGCGTGCGGGCCAGCACCAGGTGGATGATGTTTTCGGCCATGTCGTGCTCACCGTAGGTGATGAAGATCTTGGTGCCGAAAACCTTGTAGCTGCCGTCAGCCTGCGGCACGGCGCGGGTGCGCACCGCCGCCAGGTCGGAACCCGCCTGCGGCTCGGTCAGGTTCATGGTGCCGGTCCACTTGCCGGTGATCAGCGGCTCCAGGTAGGTTGCCTTTTGCTCGTCGGAACCTGCGGTCAGCAGGGCCTCGATCGCGCCATCGGTCAGCAGCGCCACCAGCGCGAACGACAGGTTCGAGCCGTGCAGCATTTCCACGCACGGGGTGCCGATCAGTTTCGGCAAGCCTTGGCCACCGAAGTCGGTCGGATGCTGCAAGCCCTGCCAGCCGGCTTCGACGAACTGGCGGAAGGCTTCCTTGAAGCCTTTCGACGTCGTCACTTTGCCGTCAGCCCAAAAGCTCGGTTCCTTGTCGGCCGCGTGGTTCAGCGGAGCGATCACGCCGCTGACGAACTTGGCATTTTCTTCCAATACGGCTTCCGCGGTTTCCGCAGTCGCGTCTTCACAGCCTGGCAGCGCGGACACCGCTTCCAGGTTCGCCAGCTCGTTCATCACGAACAGCATGTCTTTCATTGGGGCTTGATAGCTCATTGGTGTCTCCACAATTCTCCGAAAACCGGAAAAACGGGGTCTGACCCAAAGGGTCAGACCCCGGTGCCGCGGCGGACGCGGGCCGAGGTGTCAGGCCTTCAGGCCTGACACCGGTTTACCGGTTTTAACCCAGTTCCTTCACCAGTTGCGGCACAACCTCGAACAGGTCGCCCACAATGCCGTAATCGGCAACGGAGAAGATCGGCGCTTCAGGATCCTTGTTGATCGCGACGATGGTCTTGGAATCCTTCATGCCGGCCAAGTGCTGGATCGCGCCGGAGATGCCGACGGCGATGTACAGCGAAGGAGCGACGATCTTGCCGGTCTGGCCAACCTGCCAGTCGTTCGGCACGAAGCCCGCGTCCACGGCGGCGCGCGATGCGCCCATGGCGGCGTTCAGCTTGTCGGCCAGCGGTTCCAGGATCTTGAAGTTGTCGGCGGAGCCCATGCCGCGGCCACCGGAAACGATGATCTTGGCAGCGGTCAGTTCCGGACGGTCCGACTTGGCCACTTCGCGGCCGACGAAGGCGGACTTGCCGAAATCGGCGGCGGCAGCCACGGTTTCCACGGCAGCGGAACCGCCTTCGGCGGCAGCGGAGTCGAAACCGGTGGTACGGACGGTGATCACTTTGACCTTGTCCGACGATTGCACGTAAGCGATCGCGTTACCGGCGTAGATCGGACGCTCAAAGGTGTCGGGCGCGTCGACCTTGGTGATTTCAGAGATCTGTGCCACGTCCAGCTTGGCGGCCACGCGCGGCAGGATGTTCTTGCCGTAGGCGGTTGCCGGCGCCAGGATGTGGGTGTAGCCGCCGGCTACCGCCAGGATCTGCTCGGCCACGTTTTCGGCCAGGCCTTCGGCGAAGTGCGGCGCGTCGGCGTGCAGCACCTTGGTGACGCCGGCGATCTTCGCGGCTTCGGCGGCTGCGGCACCGGCGTTGGAACCGGCGACCAGGACGTGGACTTCGCCCGCGCACTTGGCGGCGGCGGTGACGGTGTGGTGGGTGCTGCCCTTCAGGCTAGCGTTGTCGTGTTCAGCGATTACGAGAGCGACCATAATATTCTTTCCTTGAATGGAAACCGGTAGACCGGTGCCTGACCCACCGGGTCAGGCACCTGCAGTTCCGGTTTTAGCAATTTAGATGACTTTAGCTTCGGTGCGCAGCTTGGACACCAGGGTCGCTACGTCAGGCACTTTGATACCAGCGGAACGCTTGGCAGGCTCGGTCACTTTCAGGGTTTTCAGGCGCGGGGTCACGTCGACGCCCAGGTCTTCCGGCTTGACGGTTTCCAGCGGCTTCTTCTTCGCCTTCATGATGTTCGGCAGGGTCACGTAACGCGGCTCGTTCAGGCGCAGGTCGGTGGTCACGATGGCCGGCAGTTGCAGCGCCACGGTTTCCAGGCCGCCGTCCACTTCGCGGGTCACGGTGACTTTGCCGTCGCCCAGTTCCACCTTCGAAGCGAAGGTCGCCTGCGGCCAGCCCAGCAGCGCAGCCAGCATCTGGCCGGTCTGGTTGGAATCGTCGTCGATGGCTTGCTTGCCCAGGATGATCAGTTGCGGCTGCTCCTTGTCGGCCACCGCCTTCAGCAGCTTGGCCACGCCCAGCGGCTCCAGTTCCACCGCGGTTTCAATCAGGATGCCGCGGTCGGCGCCGATCGCCATGCCGGTGCGCAGGGTTTCCTGGCACTGGGCCACGCCGGCGGAAACGGCAACCACTTCGGTCACTTTGCCTGCTTCTTTCAGGCGGGTCGCTTCTTCCAGGGCGATCTCGTCGAAGGGGTTCATCGACATTTTGACGTTGGCGATATCAACACCAGTGCCGTCGGATTTGACGCGCACTTTCACGTTGTAGTCGACGACGCGCTTGACAGGTACCAGGACTTTCATAGGTGTGCCTTTGAAAAAGTGATAAGTAAATTTTGTGGGCTAGATTATATTGGAATTCGATATCAGTGATCGAATAAAAGCACGGTCGTGCGTTTTTTAAGTACAATCCGGCGCCGAAATTCAGCAACCGGAAGGATACCGCAAAAACTTACTTGCGGCGCATCAGGAAAGTAAATTCAGTGCCTTGTTGGATGTGGGACAACAGCGCATTGCCAGTCTGCTTGGCAAATGCCTGGAAGTCACGGACCGAACCTGGATCGGTCGCCACGATACGCAATACCTGCCCGCTTTCCAGTTCCGCCAAGGCTTTCTTGGCTTTCAGGATGGGTAGCGGACAGTTCAGGCCGCGCGCGTCGAGGTCCTTATGAAATTCCATTGTTTCGGACTCGAGAGTAAGAGTTTCGCTCATCAATATCTCGCTTCTGTACTACTGATTTCCAACATACTACTCCAATTTCGGCCGTCTGACGCACTGCACCAAAATTGTTCGCAACTCGTTGCAAACCCACAACGCAATTGCAAAGCCGGAAATGCCCGTACTAGCAAGCACGGGCCTTCAGCTACTCTCAGATACGCGACTCCACCCATGCTGCAACGCCACCGAGCGCACCGGGCAGCGCGTCAGGGTTGGTACCGCCGGCTTGCGCCATATCGGGGCGGCCACCGCCTTTGCCGCCCACTTGCTGTGCAACGAAGTTGACCAGCTCGCCGGCCTTGACCTTGCCGATGGAGTCCGCGGTCACGCCGGCGATCAGGCTCACCTTGCCGTCGTTGACGGAAGCCAGCACGATGGCGGCGGACTTCAGCTTGTCCTTCAGCTTGTCCATGGTTTCGCGCAGCGCGGTCACGTCGGCGCCTTCCATGGTCGCCGCCAGCACCTTCAAGCCTTTCACGTCGACCGCCTTGCCCACCAGCTCGTCGCCCTGGCCGGAAGCCAGCTTCGACTTCAGCGCAGCCAGTTCCTTCTCCAGCGACTTCACCTGGTCCTGCACGGCGGTGATCTTGGTGGTCAGCTCTTCCGGATTGGACTTCAGCGCGGCGGCAGCCTCGTTCAGCTTGCGGGCCATGCCCTGCACCAGCGCCAGCGCGCCTTCGCCGGTCACCGCTTCCACGCGGCGGATGCCGGCTGCGACGCCGCCTTCCGACACGATCTTGAACAGGCCGATATCGCCGGTACGGTGCACGTGCACGCCGCCGCACAGCTCTTTGGAGGAGCCGATGTCCATCACGCGCACTTCATCGCCGTACTTCTCGCCGAACAGCGCCATCGCGCCATGCTTCACCGCGTCGTCGAAGGACATGTGGTGCGAGCAAGTGTCGGTGTTGGCCAGGATTTCGGCGTTGACGATGGCTTCCACCTTGGCGATTTCCTCGGCGGTCATCGGGGCGGTATGCGAGAAGTCGAAACGCGCCTTGTCCGGATCGACCAGCGAGCCTTTCTGCGCCACGTGGGCACCCAGCACTTCGCGCAAGGCCTTGTGCATCAGGTGGGTCGCCGAGTGGTTGCGGATGGTGCGGCCACGCAGGTGCTGGTCCACTTCCGCGCCGACGGCGTCGCCCACTTTCAGCGAACCCTGAGCCACCACGCCGTGGTGGCCGAACACATCGGCCTGGATCTTCAGCGTGTCTTCCACGGTAAAGCGGCCGGTGGCACCGGTGATCAAGCCCTGGTCGCCGACCTGGCCGCCGGATTCGGCGTAGAACGGGGTGGTGTCCAGCACCACGATGCCGGCCTCGCCGGTCTTCAGTTCCTGCACCGGCGCGCCGTTGGCGTACAGGGCGACCACTTTCGAGTTGTGCTGCAGCTGGTCGTAGCCGACGAACCTGTTCTTCTCGCCGGCGTATTCAACGTTGGCGGCCATCTTGAACTTGCCGGCGGCACGGGCGATCTTCTTCTGCTCTTCCATCGCGGCGGCGAAGCCTGCCTCGTCCAGCGTCACTTCGCGTTCGCGGCAGATGTCTGCGGTCAGGTCCAGTGGGAAACCATAGGTGTCGTACAGGGTGAAGGCGGTCTTGCCGTCCAGGTTCTTCGGATCCTTGGCCAGCTGCGCTTCCAGGATCTTCATGCCGTGTTCCAGGGTTTCGCCGAAACGCTCTTCCTCGGCCTTCAGCACCTGGGCCACGCGCTCCTTGGCTTCCGCCAGTTCAGGATAGGCGGTGCCCATTTCGATGTTCAAGTCTTCCACCAGTTTGTAGAAGAATGCCTTCGACTGGCCCAGCTTGTGGCCATGGCGCAGCGCGCGGCGGATGATGCGGCGCAGGACGTAGCCGTGGCCGTCGGCCGACGGGATCACGCCGTCCACGATCAGGAAGGAAGCGGCGCGGATATGGTCGGCGATCACGCGCAGCGACTTCGATTCCAAGTCGGTAGCGCCGGTTTCGCGGGCGGCAGCCTTGATCAGGTTCTGGAACAGGTCGATCTCGTAGTTCGAATGCACGTGCTGCAGCACGGCGGCCAGGCGTTCCATGCCCATGCCGGTATCGACGCAAGGCTTCGGCAGGCGGGTCATATTGCCTGCTTCGTCGCGGTTGAACTGCATGAACACCAGGTTCCACACTTCGATGAAACGGTCGCCATCCTGCTCCGGCGAGCCTGGAGGACCGCCCCAGATATCAGGGCCGTGGTCGTAGAAGATCTCCGAGCAAGGACCGCATGGGCCGGTGTCGGCCATCTGCCAGAAGTTGTCCGAAGCGTAGCGCGCACCCTTGTTGTCGCCGATGCGGATGATGCGCTCGGTCGGCACGCCGATTTCCTTTTCCCAGATCTCGTAGGCTTCGTCGTCTTCCTGGTAGACCGTCACGGTCAGCTTTTCCGCCGGCAGGCCGTAGACCTTGGTCAGCAGCTCCCAGGCGTACTGGATGGCATCGCGCTTGAAGTAATCGCCGAAGCTGAAGTTGCCCAGCATCTCGAAGAAGGTGTGGTGGCGGGCGGTGTAGCCGACGTTTTCCAGGTCATTGTGCTTGCCGCCGGCGCGCACGCAGCGCTGCACGGTGGTGGCGCGGGAATACGGGCGGGTGTCCAGGCCCAGGAACACATCCTTGAACTGCACCATGCCGGAGTTGGTCAACAGCATGGTCGGGTCGTTGCCTGGCACCAGCGGGCTGGAACGGACAATCGTATGACCCTTGGATTCGAAGAATTTCAGGAACTTTTCGCGAATTTCAGCAGATTTCATGTCGTATTGGAGTAGGTTGCAAGCTGGTGCAAAGGGTTGATTATACGTGATTGTGAGGGGAAAACCGGTAAACCGGGGTCAGACCCAAGGGTCAGACCCCAGCCTGCAGCCGCCGCGGACCAGGGGTCTGACCCTTCGGGTCTGACCCCGATTTACCGGTTTAAGCGAATCTAAGAGAAATCCGGCCCGATCAGGTCGATGCGGTCGGTGCAGAAGCCGTCCACGCCCCAGGCCAGGATTTCGCGCGCCCGCTCGGGCGTATTGACCGTATAGCAGAACAGGCCCAGGCCGACAGCTTTGATGGCCTTCGCCTGCTCCGGCGTCAGGTATTTATGGTTGGTGTGGACCGCGACAGCCCCCAAGTCCAGCGCCGTTTGCCGCCAATCCGCAGGCACCCTGTCGAAAAGACAAGCCCGCGGCAGCTCCGGCGCCGCATCGCGCGCCGCCGCCAGCGCCGGCATGCTGAATGAGGACAGCAAAGGCAATTGCGCCGGATCCCCTGCCAGCACCTCCGCCGCAAAGCGCGCGCGCGCCGTCTGCGCCACCCAGCGCCCGGTTGCCTCTTCATGGCCCTCGGCCGGCTTGATCTCGATATTCATCCAGATCCGATGCTCTTTGCAGTAATCCACCCACTCCAGGAACAGCGGCACCGGCTCACCGCGGAATTCCGGGCCGAACCAGCGCCCCGCATCCATCTTCGCCAGTTCCGCCGCCGTGAAGTTGGGCACATAGCCATCGCCGTAAATCGTGCGGCCGAAATGCGGATCGTGCATAACCACACCGATGCCATCGGACGACAGCATCACGTCGAATTCCACCGCATGGAAGCCATAGGCCAAGCCGGCGCGCAGGCCGGCGATGGTGTTCTCCGGCGCCAGCGTGCCGCCTCCGCGATGGGCAACGATTTTTGGGTAGGGCCACATGGATTAAGACACTAACATGGTTGGATGCGTTAAGCTAACGCTCCCTGAAAACAGTAGGAAGAAGACAACATGACCCCGAAGGCCCTTGGACACATCCGCGTACTGGATTTAAGCCGGGTGCTGGCCGGCCCCTGGTGCTCGCAGAACCTCGCCGACCTGGGCGCGGACGTGATCAAGATCGAACGCCCGGGCAGCGGCGACGACACCCGCGCCTGGGGCCCGCCGTACGCCAAGGACGCGACCGGCGCCGATACCACCGAAGCCGCCTACTACCTGTCCGCCAACCGCGGCAAGCGCTCGGTGACCTGCGACATCTCCAAGCCGGAAGGGCAGGCCCTGATCCGCGAACTGGCCAGGCACTCCGACGTCGTACTGGAGAACTACAAAGTCGGCCAGCTGAAAAAATACGGCCTCGATTATGAATCGCTGAAGGCAGTGAAGCCTGACCTGGTGTACTGCTCCGTGACCGGCTTCGGCCAGGACGGACCTTATGCCCACCGCGCCGGCTACGACTTCCTGATCCAGGGCATGGGCGGGCTGATGTCGGTGACCGGCGAGCGCGACGACCTGCCCGGCGGCGGCCCGCAGAAAGCCGGCGTCGCCCTGACCGACCTGATGACGGGCATGTACGCCACGATCGCCATCCTGGCCGCCCTCACCCACCGCGACCGCAC
>CAMLRG010000007.1 GCA_946482335.1 uncultured Duganella sp.
CCAGTATCCCACGCTTAGGAGGCATGTGCACTATCCATTGTGCTACGGGGAGGACGCAAGGCGAGCGCAATTATAGCTGACAGGCTGGCAACAGGTAAAATGCGCGTTTTCCCGTCACGATTTGCATTCCCATGGCTGTCATTTCCTTAACATCCGCACAACTGGCTTTCGGCCATCACGCTCTGCTGGACCACGCTGAATTCTCCCTGGAAACGGGCGAGCGGGTCGGCCTGATCGGGCGCAACGGCACCGGCAAGTCCTCCTTGCTGAAGATTATCGCCGGCCTGCAGAAGCTCGATGATGGTTTGCTGGTCATGCAGCAAGGCTTGAAAGTCGTGTACGTGGAGCAAGAGCCGCAATTCGATGCCGGCCAGAGCGTGTACGACGCGGTGGCATCCGGCCTGGGCGAGCTGCCGGCGCTGCTGAAGGAATACGACGAGCTGACCAGCCGTTTCGGCCAGGGCGACGACGAGCAACTGATGGACCGCATGCACGACATCCAGCTCAAGCTCGATGCCGGCGATGCCTGGAACGTGAAAAACAAAGTCGAAACCGTGCTGGGCCGCCTGAACCTGAATGCGGACCTGGCGATCGAAACCTTGTCCGGCGGCACCAAGAAGCGGGTGGCCCTGGCGCGCGCCCTGGTCGGCGCGCCCGACGTGCTGCTGCTCGATGAGCCGACCAACCACCTCGACTTCAGCTCGATCCAATGGCTGGAAGGCTTGCTGCGCGATTTCAAGGGCAGCATCCTGTTCATTACCCACGACCGCTCCTTCCTCGATAACGTGGCGACCCGCATCATCGAGCTGGACCGCGGCATCCTGCTGTCCTACCCCGGCAACTTCAGCGCCTACCAGGCGCGCAAGGCCGAACAGCTGGCG
Organism: uncultured Duganella sp.; assembly: GCA_946482335.1. The sequence continues at coordinate 882 of CAMLRG010000007.1, forward strand.
ATCGAGGAAGTCGAGAACGCCAAGTTCGACAAGGTGCTGGCGCAGGAAGAAGTCTGGATCCGCAAGGGCGTCGAAGCACGGCGCACCCGCAATGAAGGCCGCGTGCGGCGCCTGGAACGCTTGCGCGAACAGCGCGCCGCGCGCCGCGACCAGCAAGGCCAGGTGCGCCTGGAAGTGGCCACCGGCGAACGCTCGGGCAAGATCGTGGCGGAGCTGGAAAACGTGAACAAGGCCTACGGCGACAAAGTCATCGTGCGCGACTTCAGCACCATCCTGATGCGCGGCGACAAGGTCGGCCTGATTGGCCCCAATGGCGCGGGCAAGACCACGCTGCTCAAACTGATCCTGGGTGAGGAGCTGCAGGACAGCGGCACCATCAAGCAGGGCACCCGCCTGCAGGTGGCGTACTTCGACCAGATGCGCGCCCAGCTGAACGACAATGCCACGCTGGCCGACACCATTTCGCCCGGCTCGGACTGGGTCGAGATCAATGGCCAGCGTAAGCACGTCATGAGTTACCTGGGCGATTTCCTGTTTGAACCGGCGCGCGCCCGCTCGCTGGTGAGCTCGCTGTCCGGGGGCGAGCGCAACCGGCTGCTGCTGGCGCGCCTGTTCGCCAAGCCGGCCAACGTCCTGGTGCTGGACGAACCGACCAACGACCTCGACATCGATACCCTGGAATTGCTGGAAGAGTTGCTGGAGGATTACACCGGCACCGTCTTCCTCGTCAGCCACGACCGCATGTTCCTCGACAACGTCGTGACGCAAGTCATTGTGGCTGAAGGGCAGGGCAAATGGAAGGAATACGTGGGCGGCTACAGCGATTGGGAGCGCGTGCGCGATGCCAGCGCCACCGCGGCGCCGGTGCCGAAGAAGCCCGAAGCCAAAGCCGCGCCGGCCAGTGCCGCCGTTGCGGCGCCGGCCGCCGCACCCGCCGCCGCCAAGCCGAAAAAGCTCAGCTACAAGGAACAGCGCGAGCTGGAAGAGTTGCCTCAACTCATTGCCAAGCTGGAAGACGAACAGACGGCGCTCAACCTCACGCTGTCCGATCCCGACTTCTACAAGAAAACACCGGCCGAGGCCAAGCGCTTGAACGAGCGCATCGCCCAGATCGAAGAAGCGCTGATGGCGGCCCTGGAACGCTGGGAAGAGATCGAATCCCGTAACAACGTTTGATGTAACTCAATCCATTCCTTGCTGATTCTCACTTTCGTGCGCTTGCGCACGATTGCCCGCTGTAATATCTGACAACCTTAATGCCGAGGCAGCTACTTGCTTCGGCATCATCAACGGGAAGGCAGATATCGTGACTATCCAGCAGCCACCTAAGCGCGTTTCCCAGCAGCCGCACGCCAGTGCCGCCGCGGCCCCCGCAACGCCTGTGCCGGCGCTGGCCGCCAGCGATAGCCTGGCCTTGCCGCGCGTCTTGCCCTTTGTCACCTATGTCGGGTTCATCGTCATTGCCGATGTGCTTGAGCGCTTCGGTACCCACGCCAATACCTTGCGCTGGCTCTATCCTGCCAAGATCGCGCTGGTGTTGGCCATGCTCTTGGCATGGGGCAAGCAATACCATGAATTGCGCAGCGTGCCGGCGCGGCAAGACATGGTGGCGGCGCTGGGCATCGGGGCCGGCGTCTTCGTGCTGTGGATCGCGCTGGATGCGGACTGGATGCAGTTCGGCACGCCGCGCGGCTTCGACCCTACCGGCGCGCGTGGCCAGACCGACTGGCTGCTGGTGGCGGTGCGCGTCGGCGGCGCGGCGCTGGTGGTGCCGCTGATGGAGGAACTGTTTTGGCGTTCCTTCCTGCTGCGCTGGCTGCAACAGCGCGACTTCATGGCGTTGCGGCCGGCGCGTGCCGGGCTGCGCGCCACCACCATTTCGATTCTTCTGTTCGGCATCGAACACAATCTTTGGCTGGCCGGCATCTGCGCCGGCATTGCCTACACCGTGTTGTACATGCGCAGCGAGACGCTGTGGACTCCCATCCTGGGGCATGCCGTGACCAATGGCCTGCTGGCCGCCTGGATCATGGCAACTGGAAGCTGGACCTATTGGTAGTTTTGAATAAGGCTAAAAACAATATGCGCATCCTGCCAACTCCACTGGCGCTGGCTGCTGCCCTGGCATGCTGTCCTGCCCAGGCGGACATCAGCGAGACCATCAAGCCCTTCATCGCCGTGGGCTCGACGTATGACGACAACCTGCTGCGCCAACCGGACAACGCACCGGCGGGCTTGCAGCGTTCGGACCGCGCGACGCAAGTGGTCGGCGGTTTCCTGCTCGACCGGCCGATCGGCCGCCAGAAGCTGACCGGGCAAGCCAAGCTGTCGCGCGTCACCTTCGACCACTACCGGCAGCTCGATTACAACGGCAAGGATTTCAGCCTGGACTGGGCGTGGGAGCTGGGCAGCCGCTTCGACGGCAATATCGGCGGCAGCTACCAGCAAGTGCTGACGCCGTTCAACGACTTCCATAGCGACCAGCGCAACCTGCGCACCCAGCGCCGCCAATACGCCAACGGCGGCTGGCGCATGCATCCGAGCTGGCGCGTGCGCGCCGGGTTCCAGCGCGACCGCTTCGACTACGAATTGTTCGAGCAAAGCTTGAACAACCGCAAGGAAGACTTGAGCGAAGTCGGCATCGATTACCTGGCCGCGAGCGGCAGCAAGGTCGGCCTGGTGGCGCGCCGCATCAAGGGCAGCTTCCTGAATCCGCGCCGCATCGGCACCACCTTCCTCGACCAGAACTACGAGCAGGACGAGCTGAAGGCCAATATCAACTGGCTGTACAGCGAGATCACCCAGGTGCGTTTGCTGGCCGGGTATGCCAAGCGCAAGCACGACACCTTCACCGAGCGCGATACCAGCGGCCTCAATGGCCGCGTCACCGTGAACTGGCGGCCGCGCATGAAGCTGCGCTTCACGGCCGATGCCTGGCGCGAATTCGCGGCAGTGGAAAGCATCGTGGTCAACAACAGCGTCAACAAGGGCGCCAGTATCAATGCCAGCTGGGACGTGTCGGCCAAGGTCCAGGCCAATGCCGGCGTGCGGCGCGAGAAGCGCAAGTTCGAACGCCTGCCCTACGTCTTCTTCGATGGCGACCCGAGCGATACCACGCGCAGCACCACCGTTGGCCTGACTTACCAGCCTGTCCGCAAGGTGCAGCTGACTGTGAATGGCTTCCATGACCGCCGCACCGGCACGCCCCTGATCGGCACCGGCAGCTACAAGGCCAAGGGCGTGTCGGTCATGGCGACCGTGCAGTTCTGAGATGAGGCGCGACGATGACGGTAAACGATATTCCCCTGGTCTCCTTTTTCCAGCGTGTGCTCGACCCGCTGATCATTATGGGGATGCTGTACGCCACGTCGATGGTGTATGGGGAACCGTTTACCGGCTATTCGCTGGTGCTGATGATCCTGGCCTTCTTCATCTCCTCGGCGGTGTACCAGCACGTCGACCCTTACCGCACCTGGCGCAGCGGCCGCATCACGGCGTACGCGCGCGACATCTTCATGGGCTGGTTCGCCACCGCCCTGATCCTGGTCTTCCTCGGCAACGTCAGCGGCCTGGCTTACCACTATGACGAAGCGGTGGTGCTGAGCTGGTTCCTGGCCACGCCGTTCGCCTTGCTCATGAGCCACCTGGCGGCGCGCCACGTCGGCACCGACCCGGCCAAGGAAAGCGAAATGCGTTCGGTGGTGATCGTCGGCGCCAATGAAGTCGGGACCAAGTTTGCGCGCACCGTGGAACGCTTGCCCAACCTGTTCCTCAGCGTGCGCGGTTTCTTCGACGACCGCACGGCCGAGCGCCGCAAGCCGGACCTGTCGCACCCCGTGCTGGGCAATATGGGTGAGGTGGCCAGTTTCGTGCGCGACAACCACATCAAGATGATTTTCATCAGCCAGCCGATTTCGGCGCAGCCGCGCATCCGCAAGCTGCTCGACGAATTGCAGGACACCACGGCCTCGGTCTACTTCCTGCCCGACATCTATGTGTTCGACCTGATGCAGGCGCGCTTCGACAGTGTCGGCGGCATGCCGGTGGTGGCGATCTGCGAAACACCCTTCGTCGGGTTCGACGGCATCGTCAAGCGCGCCAGCGATGTGATCATCGGCAGTGCCATCCTGCTGGCGCTGGCGCCGCTGATGCTGGCGATCGCGCTGGCAGTGTGCATCAGTTCGCCGGGACCGGTGATTTTCCGCCAGCGCCGCTATGGCTTGTACGGCGAGGAGATCATCGTCTACAAGTTCCGTTCGATGCGCGTGACGGAAGATGGTCCGGTGGTGCGGCAGGCCACCGTCCACGACCCGCGCATCACGCGGATCGGCGCCTTCCTGCGCCGCACCTCGCTTGATGAATTGCCGCAATTTTTTAACGTGCTGCAAGGGTCGATGAGCATTGTCGGGCCGCGCCCGCATGCTGTTGCCCACAACGAACAATACCGCAAGCTGATCAAGGGCTATATGTTGCGCCATAAGGTCAAGCCGGGCATCACCGGCTGGGCCCAGGTCAACGGCCTGCGCGGCGAAACGGAGACCCTGGAAAAGATGGAGGCGCGGATCCGCTATGACCTGGACTACCTGCGCCACTGGTCGCTGTGGCTCGACCTGTGGATTATCTTGCGGACAGTCAAGGTGGTACTCAAGCGGCAAAACGCGTATTGAATCAATCGTGCGCGCCTGCCGCGCTATTAGAATGAGTTGCAACAGTCGAGGGAGGATATCTTGAAGCACATCAACCCGAACATGGCTTGCGCCGGACTGCTGGTAGTCCTGCTGTCCGCCTGCAGCAATAAGGTGGAACAGAAACCGGGCCAGGCGCTGGCCAGCGTCAACGGCGAAGAAATCACCGTGATGCAATTGAATGACGAGCTGTCGCGCAGCAATGCCCCGGCCACACAACAGGAAGCCGCGCGCAAGCAGGCGCTGGAAGCCTTGATCGACCGCCAGCTGCTGATCGGCGAGGCGGCCAAGGAAAAGGTCGACCGTGACCCGCGCGTGGTGCAAGCCATCGAGCGCGCCCGCTCGGTGATCCTGGCGCAAGCGTATATGCAAAAGCGCATCGGCACACCAGCCAAGCCGACGGCCGCCGAAGTCGAAGAGTATTACAGCCAGAACCCGCAATTCTTTTCGCAGCGCAAGCATTTCGACATGCGCGAAATCATCCTGCCGACGCGCGACGTGACCGACGAGTTGAAGGCCGTGATGGACAAGACCCGTTCGCTGGACGAGGTGGCGGCCTGGCTCGATGCGCACAAGGTCAAGTACCAGCGCGCGCAGCTGAGCCGCAGCGGGTCCGAATTGCCGCCGGAACTGTCGGCCAAGCTGCTGGCCTTGGCCAAAGGCCAGCTGTTCATCGTGCGCGAAGGCGAGCGCAGCATGCTGGTGACCATCGCCGACATCCGGCCGGCGCCGGTGGAACTGGAGACGGCGCGGCCGCAGATCGAGCAATACCTGACCGCCAGGAAAGGCAAGGAAGCGGCCGAGCAGGAAGTCAAGCGGCTGCGCGCCAGCGCCAAGATCGCCTATATCAACCAGCCCGCGCCGGTGGCGGAGGCGGGCGTCCCGGCCACCGAGATGGAACGCGGTGTGGCCGGCCTGAAATAACCCACGATGCGAGGACAATCATGAAACGACTACTGATGTGGATGATGGCAGCGTTGCTGGCGCTGGGGGCGGGCTGGGCACAGGCTGCCGACTTGACGCTGGGCCCGGGCGATGTGATCAAGGCCTCGGTGTTCGGCAATCCGGACATGGCGACCGAAACGCGCGTCAGCGATTCGGGCCGCATCACCTTTCCCTTGCTGGGGGAAGTCAAGGTGGGCGGCTTGTCGGTGCAGCAGGCTGAACGCGCCATCGGCGAGCAACTGGTCAAGAAAGGGTACCTGAAGACCGCCCAGGTCAGCATCATCGTGTCGCAGATCCAGAGCGCGCAAGTGTCGGTGCTGGGCATGGTGAACCGGCCCGGCCGCTATCCGCTCGATGGCGGCAAGCGCGGCGTGATGGACATGCTGGCCCAGGCCGGCGGCTTCAATGCCGACGGCGGCGATACGGTCAGCGTGGTGCAGACGCGCAACGGCAAGACCACCAAGACCGTGATCGACGTGGTCGACATGGTGCGCAACGGCACGCTGGACAAGGAGATCGAACTGGCGCCCAACGATGTGATCTATGCCGAACGCTCGCCGCGCTTCTACATCTATGGCGAAGTGCAGCGGCCCGGCGCGTTCCGGCTGGAGCGTGCCATGACGGTGAGCCAGGCCCTGGCCGTAGGCGGCGGCCTGACCCCGCGCGGCACGGAACGCGGCATCCAGATCAAGCGCCGCAACGGCGACGGCCAGATGCATGTGGTCAGCGCCAAGAACGAAGACGTGGTGCAGGTGGACGACGTCATCTTCATCAAGGAAAGCTGGTTCTAAGGAGGTGTCATGAATTTCGCCCAGTTCCTGCTGATCCTCCAGGCACGCAAGAAGATCGTGTTGCTGACCCTGCTGGTCACGGTGGCGGCCACCCTCGTCGTCAGCCTGCTGCTGCCCAAGACGTATGAGGCGACCAGTTCGCTGGTGATGAATTACAAGGGCGTCGACCCGCTGACCGGCCTGGCCTTGCCGGGCCAGCTGATGCCCGGCTATATGGCGACGCAGATCGACATCATCAGCAGCAAGAATGTCGCGTTGCGCGTGGTGGACCAGCTGAAGCTGGCCGACAGCCCGGCCGTGGTGGCCCAGTTCAACGAATCGACCGGCGGCAAGGGCTCGGTGCGCGACTGGCTGGCCGAGCTGCTGCAGAAAAAGCTGGACATCGTGCCGGCGCGCGAATCGTCGGTGCTGAACGTGACCTTCAAGGCCTCCGACCCGCAGTTTGCGGCGGCCGTGGCCAATGCCTTCACCGAGGAATACCAGAAAATCAATGTGCAGCTCAAGGTGGAACCGATGAAGAAGGCCACCACCTATTTCAACTCGCAGCTGAAGGTGCTGCGCGATAACGTGGAGGCGGCGCAAGCCAAGCTCTCCAAGTACCAGCAGGAGCATGGCATCGTCAGCGTGGACAACCGCCTCGACGTCGAGTCAATGCGCTTGAACGACCTGTCGGCGCAGCTGGTGGCGGCGCAGTCGCAATCGATGGAAGCCAATTCGCGGCAAGCCGTGGCGCGCGGCTTCGGCAGCGCGTCGCCGGACGTGACCTCGAGCCCGGTGGTGCAGAACTTGCGCGTCAACCTGGCGCAGCAGGAATCCAAGCTGGCCGAGCTGGGACAGCGCCTGGGCCGCAACCATCCGCAATACCGCAGCGCCTCGGCCGAGGTGGCACGCCTGCGCGCCGGCTTGAGCGAACAGACCGCCCTGGTCACCAGTTCGGTCAGCAACAATGCCAATGTGTTCGCCCAGCGCGAAGCGGCCTTGCGCACGGCGCTGGCCGAGCAGAAGGCCAAGGTGCTGCAGTTGAACCGCCAGCGCGATGAGATGAATGTGCTGAACAAGGATGTCGAGAGCGCCCAGCGCGCCTTCGACAATGCCTCGCAGCGCTATTCGCAAACCCGCATCGAGGGCGGCTCCGACCAGTCCGACGTGTCGGTGCTGAACCCGGCGGTGGCGCCGATCGAGCCGTCCGGCCCGCGCGTGGTGCTGAACACGGTGTTGTCGCTGCTGCTGGGGGCGATGCTGGGCATCGGCATTGCCATGCTGTCCGAAATGTTCGATCGCCGCGTGCGGTCGGAGTCCGACCTGGCCGAAGTGGCGCACATTCCCGTGCTGGCCACCATCGACTGGAACCCGCCGCGCCAGCGCCGCTTTGGGCTGCCGCGCCTGCAGGCGCCGCGCCAGCTGCGGCTGACCTGAGCCCTGGATGAGCCAACTATTGGAGGAGCTCATGAACAGCCCTTTGCATTTCCATCCCGCCGCGCCGCCCGGCGTGGGCGACGCCACCATCGGCGCCTTGCTGCAGGAAGCCGGCAAGCTGACGCCGGAGAACACCGCGGCCGTGCTGCGCATGCAGGAAGAAACCGGCATCCGCTTCGGCGAGGCGGCGCAAGCGCTGGGCATGGTCAGCGCCGCCGACGTGCAGCAGGCGCTGGCGCGGCAATTCGACTATCCCTACATCCCGTCCGGGGAGAAGCTGTTTTCGGCGCGCCTGGTGGCGGCCTACGACCCCTTCAGCCGCCAGGTGGAAATGCTGCGCGCGGTGCGTGGCCAGCTGATGCTGCGCTGGTTTGCGCGCGGCCACAAGGCGCTGGCCATCGTCGGCGCCGAGCCGGGCTCCGGCACCAGCCTGTTCGCCGCCAACCTGGCCGTGGTGTTTTCCCAGCTCGGGCAGAACACGCTGCTGGTCGACGCCAACCTGCGCCAGCCGTCGCAGCACGAGATCTTCAACCTGCAGGGCAAGACCGGCCTGTCGGACATGCTGGCCGGCCGGGCCACCATGTCGGCGGTGACGCGCATCGACGCCTTCGAGTCGCTGGCGGTGCTGGGGGCCGGCACGCTGCCGCCCAACCCGGCCGAACTGCTGGCGCGCAAGGCGTTCACCGGCCTGAATGCCCAGCTGGAAGCGCTGCACGACATCGTGCTGTACGACACTTCGGACGTGCTGACGGCCCACGACTCATTGCCGGTGATGGCGCGCGCGCATGGCGTGCTGCTGGTGGTGCACAAGCATGCCAGCTCGCTGTACGACGTGGCGGCGCTGGGCGAGCAGGTGCGCCACGCCGGGGCGGAAGTGGTGGGATCGGTGCTGCTGGAGTTCTGACATGGACCCGGGCCTGGCCATCCGCCCGCCGCCGGCGCTGCGCGCTGCGCTGCTTGCCGCGCTGCCCGACTGGCTGCCCGTGCTGCTGGGCATGCTGGTGCTGTACGTGCCGACCTTCGCCGGCCTGTTCACGGGGCTGTGGACCACCGAAGAGCAGGCGCATGGCCCCATCATCCTCCTGCTGGCGCTGTGGCTGATGGTGCGCCAATGGCCGGCCATGCTGGCGCGCGCCGACGGCCGGCCGGTGGCCGCGGGGTGGGCGGTGCTGGCGGCCGGCCTGCTGGCTTACATCCTGGGGCGCTCGCAGGGCATCATCGCTTTCGAGATCGCCTCCTTCATCCTGCTGCTGGCGGCGGTGCTGATGCTCAAATGCGGGCGCGGCGCGCTGCGCGTGCAATGGTTTGCCTTCTTCTTCATGGCCTTCATGGTGCCGCTGCCCGGCCCCCTGGTCGGGATGCTGACCATGCCGATGAAGATGGCGGTCTCCTGGGCCACCGAGCACCTGCTGTTCGCCGCCGGCTACCCGATCGCGCGCAGCGGCGTGATCCTGCAGGTGGGGCAGTACCAGCTGCTGGTGGCCGATGCCTGCGCCGGCCTGCAAACCCTGCTGACGCTGGAAGCGCTCGGGCTGTTCTACCTGAACGTGGTGCGCCATTCCTCGGCTTTCCGCAACGTGGCGCTGGCGCTCCTGATCATCCCGATCTCCTTCACCGCCAACGTGATCCGCGTGATCACGCTGTCGCTGGTGACCTACTACCTGGGCGACGCGGCAGGGCAGGGCTTCCTGCACGGCTTTGCCGGCATCGTGCTGTTCATCACGGCGCTGCTGCTGATCATCGGCGTGGACGCCTTCCTGCAATGGTTTGTCCGATGGCGGAATTCATGAAGAAATCGATGATGGTGAGCCTGGCGCTGGCCGCGCTGATGGTGTCGTCGGCCGCCATGACGCGCGTGCTGACGCCGACCGCGCGCATGGCTGACGCGCAAGGGCGCTTCAGCCTGGAGCACATGGTGCCGCGCAGCTTCGGCGAGTGGCAGGTCGACACCCGCGTGATGCCGCTGCAAGTGGATCCCGCCACGCAGGCCAAGCTGGACAAGATCTACAACCAGACCCTGGGCCGCACCTATGTGAACCGGGCCGGGGAACGCATCATGCTGTCGATCGCCTACGGCGGCGACCAGGGCGACAATATGGGCGTGCACAAGCCGGAAGTGTGCTATACGGCGCAAGGCTTCACCGTGCGCGATGGGCGGAAGGGCAGCCTGGACACCGGGCTGGGCGTGCTGCCGGTGAAACGCCTGTTCGCCGCCGCCGGGGGGCGCCAGGAACCGATCACTTACTGGATCACGGTGGGGCGCAAGGCCACCATGCCGGGCCTCGAGCAGCGCCTGCAGGAATTGCGCTACGGTTTGAGCGGGACCGTGCCTGACGGCATGCTGGTGCGGGTATCGAGCATCAGCGGCGAGGCCGCTGCCGCCTACGCGCTGCATGACGAGTTCGTGCGCGCGCTGCTGGCGGCGCTCGACGCGCCGGCGCGCCAGCGGCTGGTCGGCGTGTTCGACGAATAGGGGAGGCCAGCGATGCCATTGTTCCGACGTCATGGCGCTGCCGGCGCCAGCCTGGCGGGCCTGCACAGCGGCGCCTTTGGCGCCGGCGGCGCCACGCGGGCACCGCTCCGGCCGGCGCGCGGCTTGCCGCTGCTGCTGCTGCTTCCCTTCCTGCTGCTGGCGGTCTTCGTCGGCATGGTGGGCGGGCTCGACTCGCCGCCGCTGGTGGCCATCGTCGGCACGGCCGTGCTGTCGGTGCTGCTGGTATTCGTGCTGCCGCTGCACGGCATGTTCTGGTGCCTGTTCGTCATGACTTTCGTGCTGCAGGGCTCCGCGGTGTACTTCCTGCGCCTGCGGCCGGCCGCCTGGCTGGCCTTCGGCCTGGCCATCCTGTTCTTTTGCCGCGCCCTGCTCGACATGGTGGTGCACAAGCGCGAGAGCTTGCGCATGCAGCAGGGCGACGGCTCCAGCGTGGCCATCGCGTCGCTGCTGTTCGTGGCCGCCTTCGCCATCAGCCTGGTGTTCAACCGCATCCCCAAAGGGCAGATTTTCGCGTCGATCAAGGCCATGCTGCCCATGTTTTCGGTGCTGTTCGCGCTGTACTGGTTCCGCTGGAAGGAGCAGCACCTGGAGACCAGCTGGCGCCTGATGTTCTGGGTGGTGCTGCTGCAGTTGCCGGTGGTGCTGTACCAGCACCTGTTCGTGGCCACCGTCACCGGCTTCGATTCCATCGTCGGCACCTTCGGCGGCACGCCCGGCTGGGGCGGCAACAGCGCCTTCCTGGTGTTCTTCACCGTGCTGGCGATGGGCTATGCGGCGGCGCGCTGGCAGGCCGGCCTGATGTCGGGCAAAGCCTTGCTGGGGCTGCTGCTGGTCGGCTTCGCCATCATCCTGCTGGGCGAGGTGAAGGCCGCCTTCATCTGGCTGCCCGTCATCCTCGGCTGGGTGCTGCGCCGGCGCATCCTGCGCAGCGTGACCGCCTTCCTCGGTTTCGGCCTGCTGTTGGCGGCCTTCGTCGGCACCACCTATGTGGTCTATGAAAACCTGTACTGGCGCAAGGACGTGCAGACCGCGCACACGCTGGAGGAACGGCTGGACCGCAGCGGCGGCTATTTCTTCGACCCCAACAACATCAATTACCGCACGGGCGAAGTGAGCCGCGCCGCCTCGCTGGCGATCTGGTGGCGCGATCCGCTGGCCACCGTGCCGCACCGCCTGGTGGGCTATGGCCCGGGCACCAGCAAGCCGTCCGGGCTGCTGGGCGCAGGGCAGGTGGCCAAGCGCTACATGCCCTTGCACCTGGACGCCACCGCGCTGGCGGTGCTGCTATGGGACGTGGGCGTACTGGGCGCCTGCGCTTACGCTTCCATGCTAGCGTTGACATTGTTGGCGGCCCGCCGCTTCCTGCGCGAAGGGCGGGGAACGCCTGGGCAGCGCGCGCTGGTGGACACTTGTCTGGCTGCCATGCCGCTGTGGCTGCTGATGCTGGTGTACAACCGTGCCTTGATGGACGAACCGACGGCCCAGCTCCTCCTGATGATGTGTCTGGGCACCGTGGTCCAGCTATGCCGATTCGCCGCGCCGGCGGCCCGGGCGACGTGACTTGTGCATCGATTGTGCCGAAGCTGTTACAAAATTTTGTTCCTCTTGGAAACGAATTTGTTAAATCCGTGATGTAGACTTTCCTGAAAAGACTAAGAAAAACTTGCTTAACTTATTGATTAGCAAACGAAATTGTCTGGAGAGTATCACATGAAATTCGTTAAATCTGGCCTCCTGCGCCCGGCGGTGCTGGCAGCGCTTGCCACCTTCACCACCGCCAGCCATGCCGACTGGGCCACATCAAGCATGCTCGAGGCGATCCGGCCGGCACCGGACAAAATGCAGCTGCAACCGCAAAACCCGCCCGGGTTTACCTGGTCGCGCTACCCGATCGCCACCGCCAGCACCTGGTACCTGGTGATCATCCAGCCGCCGGGCACCGCCTACCCGATCAAGGAAGTGGTGCCGCGCAACTGGCTGCTGCCGACCCACGCCTTCACCGCGGCCGGCATCTACACCTGGAAAGTCGCGCCATTCACGCGCACCCAAGCCATGAACGATGCCGAGGCGGCGGCCCGCGCCAAATACAAGGCGGCCGGCGCCAATGCGGCGCAGATCGAGGCGGCCGCGGTGGCGGCCGTGGTGCCGCTGGCGGAAGCGGTGGCCAAGGATTGGTCTTCGGTGCGCAGCTTCACCATCGACAGCACCTCGCTCAAGTTCCAGGTGCCCGACAACGCCACCTTGCGCACCAATGTGCTGGCGCGCCCGCGCGCGCGCATGCTGCCCGCCAATTTCCTGCCCTATAACAAATGGACCTCGGCCATGATCACCGAGCGCGGCAACCAGGTGCGGCGCCTGACTGAAATCGTCGAGTCGCGCCTGGCCATGGCGGCCGTCAAGGACACCGACTGGCCGCTGGCCTACACCGGCACCATGACCACGGCCTTGAGCGCCCAGAACTCGGACATCCGCAACCGTGTCAACAAGACGTGCCACCAGCTGGAAGCGGCTGCGCTGCTGTACCGCCTGAAGGTGGGCGACGCCAAGGCGCCCACCTACCTGGCCGAAGCGCTGAAGCGCGGCGATGAGCTGGCCGCGCTGAGCCCGACCGGGCCGACCAGCTACGCCAACCAGGACCAGGCGACGCGCGCCATTGCCCTCTCGCTGTCGAAAGCGATGGACATGCTGTACACCACGATGGACGGGACGCGGCGCGCGCGCTGGCAAGCCAATATCGCCACCCGCACCACCGCCATTTACAACGACTTGTCCGGCAGTAATGGCCGCATGGACCAGTATCCCTACGATTCACACGGCGGCAATACGCTGGGCTACCTGTCGCTGATCGCGGCCTTGAACCTGGGCGATGTGGCGGCGGCGCAAACCTGGTTCGATTTCGCGGTCCGCACCTATGTGCACCAGGTGTACACCTGGAGCGGTCCGGAAGGCGGCTATGCCAACGGCACCGCCTACGGCCAGGCCGCGGCCGATTTCTCGGTGCAGATCTGGGATCCGCTGAGCCAGGCGCTCGGCGTGTCGATTTACCGCAAGCCCTGGTCGGACGGCTTCCTGCGCTTCATGGCCCACTTCGTCCCGCCCGGCGCGCCGACCCATGTGTTCGGCGACGGCCATGAGGATGCGCCCAACACCTACCTGCTGAAAGCTTTCGCGTCGCGCTTCAATACCCCGGCGGCCAAGTGGTATTTCAACGGCATGACGGGGGTCGAGGATCCCTTGACCCAGCTGCAGGCACCGTCGCCGCTGCCGGTCAACACGGTCAGCACGGCCGCGCCGCCGCCCAATGCCGCGTTCTACCCGAGCATTGGCTGGGCTGCCATGCACAGCTCGCTGGCCGACATGGGCCGCACCTCGCTGTATTTCAAGTCCAGCCCCTACGGGTCGTACAACCACAGCCACGGCGACCAGAATTCCATCGTGCTCAACAGCGGCAACAAGCGCTTGCTGATCGAGGCCGGCTACTATGACTGGTACGGCTCGCCGCTGTGGGGCAGCTGGTACCGCGCCACCAAGTCGCACAATGCGGTGACCTACGACAATGGCGTGGGCCAGCGCATTGACGGCAACACGGCCAACCTGGGCCGCAACGGCAAGATCACCGGCTTCTCCACCACGGCCGCCATGGATTACGTGGAGGGCGATGCCACGCCGGCTTTCGAAGGCGCGCTGTCGCTGAACCGGCGCAAGGTCTGGTACTTGCGCAGCCAGGATGCGGCGGTGGTGATGGATACGCTGACCTCGGCCTACCCGCGGGCCTGGGAGTGGAACTTCCATGCGATGGTGAACATCGCCGCCAACAGCGACGGCAGCGCCACCATTGTCAATGGCGACCGCTCGCTGTGCGTGCGCTCGATCACGCCGGGCACCACCCTGGTCAAGCGTACCGGCCCGGCGCCGCGCACCGGCATCGAAGACCATGCGGCGTTCACGCGCGCGGCATCGACCAAAGGGGAATTCCTGGTGCTGCTCGACGTGGGCTGCAAGAAGCCGGTGGTCACGCTGACCACCGGCACCACCAGCCGTACGCTGAAGGTGGGCGCGCAAACGATCACCTTGCCGCTGCCCTAAGCGAAGCGGGGGACCGGCCATGCCATGAGCGCACCTTATTCCGGTCCCCAAACGCGGCGCAACCTCGTCGCTTTCCTGGTGGGCAAGGTGCCCACCGCCGTGCTGACTGCCTGCGTGCTGGGGCTGTCGGCACGGCTGCTGCCGCCCGCCGAATTCGGCCATTATGTGGTGGCGATGGCCCTGGTCGAACTGGCGCTTGGCCTGTCGAGCTTCGGCCTGGACTGGATCTTGCTGCGTTTCCTGCCCGAATACCGCTTGCATGGTGGGCGCCGCAGCCTGGCGCGCCTGGTCGGCGGCGTGGCCGGCTGCCGCGTGCTGCTGCTGGCCGCCCTGGCCGCGGCCTGGCTGGCGCTGCCCGGCTTGCGCCCGGCCAGCCTGCCCGCTGCGCTGGCGCTGCCGCTGGCCGGGCTGCTGGTGGTGGAAGGCGGCATGCGCGTGCTGCGCGACAATACGCTGGAGGCGCTGGCCCTGCAAAGCCGCATGCAGGCCGTCACCGTGCTGCGCGGCGCGATCCTGTTGGCGGTCCTGGTGGCGGTCGGCAGCGGCGCCGGCGCGGCCACACTGCTGCAGGCCGAACTGGCCGCCAGCGCCGGTGCGCTGCTGCTGGCGGCGGCCTGTTTCGTGGCCGCGCTGCGCCAGCAGCCGGCCGAGGCGGCGCCGGGCTGGCAAGCGCCGCGCCCGGCGCAACTGCGCGCGGTGGCCTTGCACAACTATGCCAGCGGCATCGTCGAATACCTGTATTCCCCGTCCTGCCTGATCCTGCTGCTGGCGCGCAGCCAGGCGCCGGCCACGCTGGCGGGCCTGGGATTTGCGCTGCGCCTGACCGATATCATCCGCAACTACCTGCCCGGCATGGTCGTCTTCTCGGTGGTGCGGGCGCGCATGCTGGGCGCCTACGCCGGCAACCGCGACTACGGCGAGCTGCAGCGCTGGGCGCATTTCGTGTTCAAGGTGTGCGCCCTGAGCTTGCTGCCGGTGCTGGCGGTGGCCATCGTGTACGGCGACCTGGTGCTGCGCCTGGCCAGCGGTGGCCGCTTCGCCGAGTACCATGCGCTGTTCGCCGTGCTGTGCGGCTGGCTGGTGCTGCGCCTGCACCGCCTGATCCTCAACGTGGTGTGCAATGCCATCGGCTTGATGGGCTTGTGGGCGCTGGCCTCGCTGCTGTCGCTGCTGGTGCTGCCGCTGCTGGCCTGGCAGGGCGCACCGCTGCTGGGCCTGTGGCTGGTGCCGGCGGCGCTGCTGGGCAATGAACTGGTGGTGAACGGTGTGATGGTGCTGGCGATGGCGCGGCGCGGTTTCGCCTGGCCGCTGGGCTTGCGCTGGTGGGGGCGCGCGCTGCCGGCGCTGGCGGCGGCGCTGGCGGCCGCGCTGGCCGTGCCCTGGCTGGTGCCGGCGCAGGGCACGCCGGCGGCGCTGGTGGGCACGCTGCTGCTGTGCGCCGTGTTCGCGGCAGCCTTGCTATTGTTGGGTGTGTTCGATGTCATGGACCGCAAACTCATCAACCGTGTCCTGGGACGCCAATGGCTGAAAGAAGCGATATGAGAGTGCTTGCCATCTACCCCGGCTTGAATCCGGCCTTCGACGAAGTGGCCCACGTGCTGCCGCCGCTGGTTGCCAGCGGCGTCGCGGTGCAGGTGGTCACGTCGCGCGTGTCGGCGCTGAAAAGCACGCAGCTGGGGGCCGAATTCGAAGACTTCCAGGGCGTGCCGATCCACCGCATCTTCCCCGACCTGCATGCGCTGGGACAGCGCGCCGAAGAATTCCTGCCGCAGGTGCGCGCCATCGCCGCGGATTTCCGGCCCGACGTGCTGCTGGTCAATTCCTTCCACAGCTTGCCGCTGCTGGCGCTGCTGCGTCCCGATTTTCCGGTGCCGGCCCTGCTGCGCGTCGAGACCGTGGACCCGCTGCAGCTGCTGCGGCGCCGCTATTACGCCGGGGTGCCCGCCATCGGCCGCGTGGCCGGGCGGCTGCGCTGGTGGCAGGTGTGCGGCCAGGTCGATGCGATGATGAGCAACGACCCGATCGACTTGCCGCACCTGTCGGCATTGGGCATGCGCGGGCGGCGCATCTTCTACGCCTCGCATTGCGCGCAACGCCCGGCCGAATGGCGGCCGGCGCGCGAACGCCAGCCGGACCAGATGATTTACGTCGGTTCGCTGATCCGCCACAAGAATTGCGAGCGCTGGCTGGAAACCGTGCCGGCCATCCTGGAACATACGCCGGTGCGGCGCTTCACCGTGATCGGGCGCGGCCCATACCGCCACGTGGTGGAGCGGCTGCGGCAGCGCTTCGGCGAGCGCATCGAGTACCAGGAAGGGATGACGCGCCTGGAAGCGCTGGAGCGCTTGTCCAGCGCCTGGTTCGCCTACACGGAAAGCTATTCCGGCTGGGGCTTCCTGTGCGATGCGTGGTCGACCCGCACGCCGGTGCTGTGCCCGCAATCGACCTTCGGCATCGTGCCCGGCTGGACCGGGATGATGCCGCAAACCTTGCCGGGCATGCTGTCCACCATCAACCGGCTGTACCAGGATCCCGACTATTACGGCGCGTTGCAGGACGGCGGCGCGCTGCGCTACGCCTCCGAGCACACGGCCGATGTGGTCAGCCGCCAGTACCTGCAGATCCTGCGCGAGGTGGTGGCGGAAGGGAGGCGTGCATGATCCATGTGCTGTTGTCGCAAGCGGGCATTTACCGCGACGTGGCCGATTACCTGGGCACGCGCGGCGCGCGCGTCACCGTCATCGGACCGGAGGCGCCGGGCATGCGCGGCAAGGCCGCCATCGTGCTGGCGATGCTGTCGCCGCGGCTGCTGCGCGTGTTCGGCCTGTGGCGGCGCGAAGACCGGGTGCTGGCGGTGGGCTGGCAAGCCTTGCCGGTGCTGGCCCTGGTCAAGGCCGGGTTGCTGCCGCGCCCGCAGCGCCTGCTGGTGATGGCCTGCTTCGTGCACGGCCAGCGCGCGCGGCGCATTGCCGACCGCCTGCTGCGGCTGCTGCGCGTGCCGGGCCTGGGTTTCATCGCGTTTTCGCCGGGCGAGGCGCGCAACCTGGTCGAAGGCGTCGGCATCGACCCGCGCGACGTGCATTGCCATCTGTGGCGCCAGGAATTGGGCGGCCGCGCCGACCCGCAGGACGGCGATGGCGGCATTTTCGCCGGCGGCTTTTCCAACCGCGACTACGATTTGCTGCTGGAGGCGGCCGAGCCGCTGGCGGCGCCGCTGGTGATCGTGGCCTCCGGGCGCAACCGCATGCGTGCGCCATCCTGCCCCAGCACGCGCGTGCTGCGCGACTTGCCGGAAGACGAGTTCGAAGGCTTGCTGGCGCGCAGCAGCGTGGTGGCGATGCCGCTGCGCGGCAGCGGCGAAGCGTGCGGGCAGAGCGTGCTGCTGCGCGTACTGCGGCATGGCAAGCCGCTGGTGGCCACGCGCCACGAAGCGATCGAAGATTACCTGGGCGCCGATTACCCGGGCTTCGTGCCGCACGGCGACGTGCAGGCGATGCGCGAGGCGCTGGCCGGGGCCTTGCGGCAGCCGGCCTGGCGCGAGGAATTGGCGCGGCGCGTGCGGCAGGCGGCGGCGCGGCTGGCGCAGCGCGGCGCGCCGGGCGCCGATATCGAGCAGTTCCTGATGGGATGAGCCATGGCGCGCCCGCTCCGCATCCTGCAGTTGGTGCCGGAACCGCTGCCCACGTTCCGGGCCGACGTGGCGACCCTGTTCGGCAAGTACTTGCCGCGCCATGGCGTGCAATGCCATGTGGTGGGCAAGGGCAGCGCTGCGCCGCCGCAAAGCCAGGGTTTCGCTTCGGCGCGGCGCGCCAGCGTGGGCGCGCGCTGGAAGGCTGAACTCTCGTTCCTGCTGCTGTGCCTGCGCGCCTTGCTGGCGGCCAGGCGCAGCAATTGCGACGCGATCCAGGTGCGCGACATGGTGTCGATCGGCTTGCTGGCGCTGGCGGTGGCGCGCTGCAAAGGCTTGCCGATGGTGTACTGGGTGTCTTACCTGATGAGCGAAGGGCGCATCGAACGCGCGCGCGCCCAGCCGGGCGGCCTGCGGGCGCGGCTGGTCCTGCTGAAAGGCTTGGCGGAACGCTGGCTGCTGTACCGCGTGCTGCTGCCGCGCGCCGACCACGTGTTCGTGCAGAGCGAAGCGATGGCGCGCCATATGCATGCGCAAGGCGTGCCGCCGCCACGCGTGAGCGCGGTGCCGATGGGGGTGGACATGGAAAGCGTGGCGCATCCGCTGCAGGGACGGGTCTGGCCGGGCTGGGAAGGCCGGCCGGTGATCGCCTACCTCGGCACGCTGGACCGCGCGCGCCGGCTGGAGGAATTGCTTGACGCCTTGCAGCTGGTGCGGCGCGAGCAGGCCGAGGCCAGCCTGCTGCTGATCGGCGGCGCGCCGCAGCCGGGCGACGTGGCGCAATTGCTGCAGGCGGCCGCGGCGCGCGGCCTAAGCGAGGCGGTGCAGGTGACGGGCTGGCTGCCGGCGGCGCAAGCCTGGGAATATTTGCTGGGGGCGCAGGCGGCGGTGTCGTACGTGCCGCGCGGCGCGCTGTACGACGTCAGTTCGCCCACCAAGCTGCTGGAATACCTGGCGCTGGGCATGCCATGCGTCGGCAACGACACGCCGGACCAGGCGGCCGTGCTGGCCGCCAGCGGTGCCGGCTGGCTGGCGGCCAGCACGCCGCAGGCGATGGCCGAGGCGCTGCTGGCCATCCTGCGCGACCCGGACGCGGCGCGCGCGCGGGCGGCTGCCGGCCCGGCCTTCATCGAAGCGGAACGCAGCTACCGCGTGCTGGGCGCAGCGGTGGCGGCACGGTACAGGAGGGTGCTCGATGTTCAATGAACTGCGCCAGGAATTCCGGTATGGCGGCCGGGCGCTGGTGCGCGACAATGTGCTGTGCCGCCGGCTGGTGGAGCGGCTGCGCGCGCACGAGACGATGGACGAGGCGGCGCAGCAGGCGCTGGTCGACCGCCTGCTGCACCGCAGCCTGCAGGCGGCGGTCACGCAGCTGCCGTATTACTCGCATCTGCCGCGCGACTTTGCGCCGGCCGAAGCGCGCCAGGTGCTGCGCGAGATGTTCCCCATCGTCGACAAGCCGACCCTGGTGGCCAACCCGCAGCTGCTGTATCCCAATGGCGGCGTGAAGCGGCCGTGGCATGCGGTGGGCAAGACCAGCGGTTCCACCGGCGCCCCGCTGACGATCTTCCGCAGCCTGCGCTCGGTGCAGATGGAGCAAGCCTTCATCAAGCGGCACTGGCGCTGGTCCGGCTACACGGACGGCATGCCGCGCGCCACGCTGCGCGGCGACCTGGTGACGCCGATCGAGCGCCGCGAACCGCCGTACTGGTTCGAGAACCGTTACAACCGCCAGCTGGTGCTGTCGTCGCGCCACCTGACCGACCATTGCGTCGACGCCATCATCGACAAGCTGCGCCAGTTCTCGCCCTTCATGATGCAGGCCTATCCTTCGGCGGCCTATACGCTGGCGCAGTACCTGGAGCGGCGCGGCACGGCGCTGCGCATCCCTTTCCTGTTCACCGGTTCGGAACCGCTGTACGAGCACCAGCAGGCACTGATCCGGGAGCGCCTGGCGGGCAAGATCATGGACATGTACGGCAACGCCGAGCGGGTGGCATTCGCCACCCAGTGCGAGCATGGCGCCATGCACCTGAACACGGATTATTCGTACGTGGAGTTCGTCGACGGCCAGATCGTGGGCACCACGCTGCACAACCTGGCGATGCCGCTGGTGCGCTACCGTTTGAGCGACCGTAGCAGCGTGCTGCCGGGGCGCTGCCCTTGCGGCCGGACCTTCCCCCTGATCGCGCCGGTGCTGGGCAAACTGGAGGACCGCGTCACCGGCGGCGATGGTTCGGAAATCAGCCCCTCGGTGATGACTTTTGCCTTCAAATACGCCAAAAACCTGCGCAAGTCGCAGGTGGCGCAGGTGGGGCCGGCGCATTGGGAGTTGCGCATCGTGCCGGACGTGGGCTATTCGCAGGCCGACGAGGAGCTGCTGATCCAGAATATCCGCACCATGGTCGACCCCACCGTGCGGCTGACGATCGTGCTGCGCGATGAATTGCCCGATACGGCGGCGGGCAAGTTCCGCTGGATCGTCAACGAATGGCAGGATGGGCGGCGCACGTGAAATCCATCGTCATGCTCGGTACGGGATTGGAAACGATGGGCGGCATCGCGGCCGTGGTGCGCGTGTACCAGGAGGCCGGGCTGCTGCAGCGCTACGGCGTGCGTTACCTGGCCACGCATTGCGACGGCAGCCGCTGGCGCAAGCTGGGCGCCATGCTGCGCGCCTACGCCGCTTTCGCCGGCATGCTGCTGCGGGGCCGGGTGGGGCTGCTGCATGTGCACCTGGCCTCGCGCGCCAGCTTCTGGCGCAAATCCGGCTTCTTCCTGCTGGCCATGCTGTGCCGGATCCCCGCCATCCTGCACCTGCATGGCGGCGGTTTCGCGCGCTTTTACGGCGAGGAATGCGGGCCCCTGCGGCAGCGCTTCGTACGCTTCATCTTCGACCGTTGCGCGCGCATCGTGGTGCTGTCGGAAGGCTGGCGGCAGTGGGTGGGGTCGATGTGCAGCAACCCGCAGGTGGTCTGCCTGTACAACCCGGTACTGCTGCCGCCGGAAAGCACCTGGGATGCGCGCCGCCGCGGCGCTGTGCTGTCGCTGGGCCGGCTGGGGCGGCAAAAGGGCAGCTTCGACCTGCTGCAGGCGGCGGCACGGGTGGCGCCGCGGGTGGACGGGCTGGAACTGCGCCTGGCCGGCGACGGCGACCTCGACGCGGTGCGGGCGCAGGCCGCGCAACTGGGGATCGCCAGCCAAGTCCAGCTGCTCGGCTGGGTGAGCGGGGAAGGCAAGCAGCGGCAGCTGGCGCTGGCGCAGCTGTTCGCCTTGCCGTCTTACATTGAAGGGTTGCCCATGAGCGTGCTGGAAGCCATGGCGGCCGGGCTGCCGGTGCTGGCGACCGCGGTGGGCGGGATTCCCGAAGCGGTGGCGGACGGGGTGGAAGGCTTCCTGGTGCCGCCCGGCGACGTCGATGCGCTGGCGGCGCGCCTGGCGCAATTGCTGGACGACCAAGCGCTGGCGCGGCGCATGGGGGAAGCGGGGCGGCGCAAGGTGGAAAGCACTTTCAGCAGCGACGCCGTGTTGCCGCGCATTGAGCGGCTGTATCGTGAACTGGGGTTTATGCCGCAATGACTGCACTGGCCTGGAAAATCAACCGCTTGAAGCTGATGGGGCCGGCCGAGGTGGCATGGCGGGTGCGCCAGCTGGCGCGCCGCCAAGCCGCCGGGTTCGGGCTCGGCCTCGCCAGCCATCCGCCGGCCCCTTCACTGCAACGCTTTGGGGCCGCTTTCCTGGCCAGGGCGCCGGCCGGGGCGGCGGCGCGCAGCGCGCAAGGCCTGGACGCCGCGGCCGCGGCGCCGGCGGGTATCGACGCGGCGGCACTGTGCGCGGCGGCCGATGCGCTGCTGGCCGGGCGCTGGGACGTGTTCGCGTTGCGCGGCGCACCGCTCGGCTTCCCGCCGCAGTGGAACCGCGACCCGCGCAGCGGTACCGTGGCACCGATGGCGCCGGGGCCGTCGATCGATTACCGCGACCCGTCCCTGGTGGGCGACATCAAATACCTGTGGGAGCCGAGCCGCCACCTGGAACTGGTCACGCTGGCCCAAGCCTGGTGCTGCAGCCGCGAGCGCAAATACCGCGACGGCGCGCGCCTGCTGCTGACCTCATGGCTCGACCAGTGCCCGTATCCGCAAGGTGTGCACTGGGCCAGCGCGCTGGAACTGGGGGTGCGCCTGCTGAACTGGAGCGCCGCCTGGCAACTGCTGGACGGTACGATCGACCCGGACTGGCGCCAGCGCTGGCTGAACGCGGTCTACGAGCACTGCCACTTCATCAGCCGCCACCTGTCGCGCCACTCGTCTGCCAACAACCATTTGCTGGGCGAATATATGGGCCTGTACGTGGCCAGCCTGCAATGGCCGTGCTGGCCCGAAAGCGTCCGCTGGCGCGCCCTGGCCGAGCGCGGCCTGGCCGAACAGGGCATGCAGCAAAACTGGGACGATGGCGTCAACAAGGAACAGGCGGTCTATTACCACCACGAAGTGATGGACATGATGCTGCTCTGCCAGCTGGCCGCGCAAGCCAACGGCTGCAGTTTCGCGCTGCCCTGGCTGGCGCGCCTGGAACGGATGGCCGAATTCCTGGCCGCGCTGATGGACGTGGGGGGCAACGTGCCGATGATCGGCGACGCCGACGATGCGCGCATGCTGCGCCTGGACGCGGCGCAAGCGCCGCCTTACCGCACGCTGCTGGCCAGTGCTGCATTATTGTTCGGCCGCGCCGACTTGCGCGCCAAGGCGGGTGCGCTGGACGACCGCAACCGCTGGCTGTTCGCCGATGCCGATGCGCGCTGGGCGGCGCTGTCGGGCGCGCCGGCCGCTGCCGCCGGCCCGCCGCGCACGGCCTTCCCGCGCGGCGGCTACTATCTGCTGGGCAAGGATTTCGACACGCCGCAGGAAGTGCGCATCGTGGTCGACTGCGGCCCGCTCGGCTACCTGTCGCTGGCGGCGCACGGCCACGCCGACGCGCTGGCTTTCACGCTCTCGATGGGCGGCGAAGAAATGCTGGTCGACCCCGGCACCTACGCCTACCACACGCAGCGCCAATGGCGCGATTATTTCCGCAGCACGGCGGCGCACAATACGGTGCAAGTCGATGGGCGCGACCAGTCGCAAATCGGCGGCAATTTCATGTGGCTGCACAAGGCCCAGGCTGTTGCGCAAGCGCATGAGGCAACCCATTTCTTTGACGGAAAGCACAACGGCTACCTGCGCTTGCGCGATCCGGTCATGCATCGGCGCGTGCTGCGCTACGATGCCCAACGGAACGCGGTCCAAGTCGAAGATACCCTAGAATGCCTTGGTGAGCACGAGGTAGCCCTGCACTGGCATTTTGCGGAAGGCTGCCATCTTGAAACGGCTGGGCCAACCCTGCATGCCGCCAAAGGCGGCAAAGGCTTGCGCATGACATGCCATTTCGGTAGCGGGCCCCAACTCTATTGCGCCAGCACGGCGCCGATCGCGGGATGGATCTCGCGCAGCTTCGACAGCAAAGCCGGTATCACGACTGCCCAATGGCGCGGTGCGATACGCGGCACAACCACGGTCGTGACCGAGATCGCCTTAATGGAAGGAGCGTCATCGTGAAGATCAGTATCTTTGGCATGGGTTATGTGGGTGCGGTATCGGCGGGCTGCCTGGCGGCGGAAGGCCATACGGTGGTTGGCGTCGACCCGAACCGCACCAAGGTGGGGCTGATCAACGAAGGCCGCACGCCGATCATCGAGAAGGATATCGGCGACATGATCGCCGCCGCGGTGCGCGACGGCCGCCTGCGCGCCACCGAGAACGTGCGCGATGCCGTGATGGACAGCGATATTTCGCTGGTGTGCGTCGGCACGCCGTCGCAGCTGAACGGCAACCTGGACTTGAGCGCTGTGCGCAAGGTGTGCGAACAGATCGGCGCCGCCTTGCGCGAAAAGGAGGGCTTCCACGTGGTGGTGGCGCGCAGCACCATGCTGCCAGGTTCGATGCGCTCGCTGGTGATCCCGACGCTGGAGCAGGCGTCGGGCAAGCGTGCCGGCGTCGACTTCGGTGTGTGCAGCAATCCCGAATTCCTGCGCGAAGGCACGGCGGTGCACGATTACCACCATCCGCCCAAGACGGTGATCGGCGAGACCGACCAGCGCTCGGGCGAATTGCTGCTGCAGCTGTATGCCGGCATGGATGCGCCGGTGGTGCGCACCGACGTCGAAACGGCGGAGATGGTGAAGTACACCGACAATACCTGGCATGCGCTGAAAGTCGATTTCGCCAACGAGATCGGCAATATCTGCAAGGCGGTCGGCATCGACGGCCACCAGGTGATGGAGATCTTCTGCAAGGACACCAAGCTCAATCTGTCGCCGTATTACATGAAGCCCGGTTTCGCCTTCGGCGGCTCCTGCCTGCCGAAGGACGTGCGGGCCCTGGTCTACAAGGCGCGCCAGCTCGACCTGGAATTGCCGCTGCTGAACGCCATCCTGCCGTCCAACCACAAGCAGGTGGAGAAGGGCTTGAAGATGGTGATGGAAAAGCCGGGCAGGAAGGTCGGCATCCTCGGCTTCTCCTTCAAGGCCGGCACCGACGACTTGCGCGAGTCGCCGCTGGTGGACGTGATCGAACACTTGATCGGCAAGGGTTACGAACTCAAGCTGTACGACAGGAACGTCAAGCTGGCGGCGCTGACCGGCGCCAACCAGGACTACATCCTGAACATCATCCCCCATATCTCGCGGCTGATGGTCGATTCCCTGGACGATGTGCTGGCCTTCGCCGACACCGTGGTGATCGGCAATGGCGCAACGGAATTCCAGTCGGTGCCCGACCGGCTGCGGCCGGGACAGCACCTGGTGGACCTGGTGCGGGTCTCGGGCAAGCAGAGCGAGGGGGCGTACGATGGCATCTGCTGGTAACCGGGCCAACGCGCGCCGCGTCCTCATCGTCGTCGAAAACCTGCCTTCGCCGTTCGACCGGCGCGTGTGGCAGGAAGCGACGACCCTGCAGGGCGCCGGATACCAGGTGGCGATCATCTGCCCGACCGGCAAGGGTTACGAGGCGCGCTACGAGGAGCTGGACGGCATCCATATCTACCGCTACCGGCTGCCGATGGAAGCGGAAGGGGCACTGGGCTATGCGCTGGAGTACTCGGCGGCGCTGTTCCACAGCTTCCGCCTGGCGTGGAAGGTGCTGTTCCGCCATGGCTTCGACGTGATCCATGCCTGCAATCCGCCCGACCTGCTGTTCCTGGTCGGCGGCTTTTTCAAGTTCGCGCTGGGCAAGCGCTTCCTGTTCGACCACCACGACATCAACCCCGAACTGTATGAGGCCAAGTTCGGGCGGCGCGATTTCTTCTACAAGCTGATGGTGTGGCTGGAGCGCCTGACCTTCCGCACCGCCGACGTGTCGATTGCCACCAACGATTCCTACAAGCGCATTGCCGTCGGCCGCGGCGGCATGGATCCGGACCGGGTCTATGTGGTGCGCAGCGGCCCCAAGCTGGACCGCTTGCGCGTGCTGCCGCCGGTGGAAGCCTTGAAGCAGGGCCGGCGCTTCCTGGTGGGCTACGTCGGCGTCATGGGGGCGCAGGAAGGCATCGACCTGCTGCTGCAAAGCGTGCGCTTCGTGGTGCACGAGATGGGGCGGCAGGACGTGCATTTCGGCCTGGTGGGCGGCGGCACGTCGCTGGAACAGATGAAGCAATTGGCGCGCGAACTGGGCGTCTCGGAGTATGTGACTTTCACTGGCCGGGTTCCCGACCAACAGTTGCTGGAAATGCTGAATACCGCCGATGTCTGCGTCAATCCGGACGTGGCGAACGAAATGAACGACAAATCCACCATGAATAAGATCATGGAGTATATGGCTTTGGGCAAACCTATAGTACAGTTCGACCTCACGGAAGGAAAGGTGTCGGCCCAGGAGGCGTCGCTGTACGCGGCGAAGAACGACCCGGTCGACATGGCCCTGAAGATGATTGAACTGCTTGACGATCCGGAACGCCGCGCCCGCATGGGTGCCTATGGGCGCAACCGGGTGGTCAATGAACTGGAGTGGGAATATGAGGCGCCCAAGCTGCTGGCAGCGTATGAGCGCCTGTATTCCGCGCCCGCGCTGATAGCAAAGGAAGCTGAATGAGGGTATTGGTTACTGGTGGATTGGGTTACATAGGTTCGCACACCGTCGTCGAACTGATGGCGGCGGGGCACGAGGTGGTCGTCATCGATAATTTGAGCAATGCCGACATCTCGGTGCGGCGCCGCGTGCAGCAGATCGCCGGGCGCGAGTTCGCATTCCAGCAGGCCGATATCCGCAACCGCGCCGCCCTGCAAGCGCTGTTCGCCACCCACCGCTTCGACGCGGTGGTGCATTTCGCCGGCCTGAAAGCGGTCGGCGAATCGGTGGCGCAGCCGCTGCGCTATTACGACAACAACGTGGGCGGCAGCGTGGTGCTGTTCGAATGCATGGCCGAAGCGGGGGTCAAGACCCTGGTGTTCAGTTCCTCGGCCACCGTGTACGGCGACCCGGCGCGGGTGCCGATCACCGAAGACTTCCCGCTGGCGGCCACCAATCCCTACGGCCACAGCAAGCTGATGATCGAAGACATCCTGCGCGACACCGCCAAGGCCGACAGCGGCTGGCGCGTCGCGCTGCTGCGTTACTTCAACCCGGTGGGCGCCCATGAAAGCGGCTTGATCGGGGAGGAGCCGAGCGGCATCCCGAACAACCTGCTGCCGTACGTGGCGCAGGTGGCGGTGGGCCGGCGCGAATACCTGAGCGTGTTCGGCGGCGACTACCCGACCCCGGACGGCACCGGTGTGCGCGATTACATCCACGTGGTGGACCTGGCCCAGGGCCATGTGAAAACACTGGACAAGCTGGCGACATCGGCCGGCCTGTTTACCTACAATCTCGGTACGGGCCGCGGCAACAGCGTGCTGGAAATGGTGCGCGCCTTCGAAGCCGCCAGCGGCAAGCCGGTCCCCTACCGCATCGTGGCGCGGCGGCCAGGCGATATCGCGGCCTGCTACGCCGATCCCAGCCTGGCCGAGCGTGAACTGGGCTGGAAAGCGCGCTATGATGTGGCAAAGATGTGCGCAGACGCCTGGCGCTGGCAAAGCTCAGGCCACAGTGCTGGCTAAGAAAGGATATTTCCCATGAAAGCGATGATTCTGGCGGCCGGCAAAGGCACGCGTGTACGGCCTTTAACCTATGAACTGCCCAAGCCGATGATCCCCATCCTCGGCAAGCCTGTCATGGCTTACCTGGTCGAGCATTTGCAGCGGCACGGGGTGAGCGAGATCATGGTCAACGTCAGCTACCTGCACGACAAGATCGAGGAATATTTCGGCGAAGGCCACCAGTTCGGCGTGCAGATTGGCTATTCCTTCGAGGGCTATACCAACGACCAGGGCGAGGTGGTGCCGGAACCGCTTGGTTCGGCGGGCGGCATCAAGAAGATCCAGGAATTCGGCGGCTTCTTCGACGAGACCGTGGTGGTGCTGTGTGGCGACGCGCTGATCGACCTCGATTTGAAATCGGCGCTGTACGAACACCGCCGCAAGGGCGCCATGGCGACCGTCATCACGCGCGAAGTGCCGTGGGATAAGGTCAGCAGCTATGGCGTGGTGGTGAGCGACGCCGATGGCCGGGTGCGCGAATTCCAGGAAAAGCCGGCGCGCGACGTGGCCAAATCCAATTGCGCCAGTACCGGCATTTACCTGTTCGAACCGGAGGTGATCGACCTGATCCCGTCCGGCCAGGTGTTCGACATCGGTTCCGAGCTGTTCCCGCTGCTGGCCCAGCGCGGCTTGCCGTTCTACTGCCAGAGCCGCAAGTTCAACTGGATCGATATCGGCAGCGTCAAGGATTATTGGGAAGTGCTGCAAGGCGTGCTGACCGGCGGCGTGGCGAACATGACCGTGCCCGGGGTGCAGGTGGAGGAGGGGGTCTGGGTCGGCCTGAATACCAGCATCGACTGGAACGGCACGCGCATCGTGGGACCGGTGTATATCGGCTCCGGCTGCCTGATCGAGTCCGGTGCCACCATCATCGGCCCGACCTGGATCGGCCATGGCAGCCATATCTGCAGCGGTGCGCGGGTAGTGCGCAGCGTGCTGTTCGAATATACTCGAGTGTTACCAGACGTTACGCTCGACGAATTGATCGTGTTTAAAGATTATAGTGTCGACCGTGCCGGCGAGATGCGCCATGTGTCGCAGGCCGATTGCGGCGGCTGGACCAACGCGCGCGACCGCCGCGGCAGCCGCCGTCCCACGGAAAATGTTGCAAATTTAACAACCTAACAGAATAAGATATGAAGATCTATCCCGTCATCCTGTCCGGCGGCGCCGGCACCCGCCTGTGGCCTTTGTCGCGCGCGGCCTTGCCGAAGCAATTGCTGCCCCTGGTCACGGACAAGACGATGCTGCAGGATACCGCCCTGCGTTTGGCCGGCCGTGCCGGCATGATGGCGCCGCTGGTGGTGTGCGGCAACGAGCACCGTTTCCTGGTGGCCGAACAGATGCGCGAGATTGGCGTCAACCCGCTCGGCATCCTGCTCGAACCGGTGGGCCGCAATACCGCGCCGGCGGTGGCCGCCGCCGCCCATTTCCTGAAAACGGTCGACCCGCAGGCTGTGATGCTGGTGCTGCCGGCCGACCACGTGATCAAGGATGTCGACGCCTTCTACGCCGCGATCCAGCGTGCCGCGACCCAGGTCGAAGGCGGCGCCCTGGCCACCTTCGGCATCGTGCCGACCGCGCCGGAAACCGGCTACGGTTATATCCAGAGCGGCGAACCACTGGCGGCGGAAGGCTGCTTCAAGGTCGCCAAATTCGTCGAAAAGCCGGACCGCGATACCGCGCAAGGCTTCGTCGACGCCGGCAACTACTTCTGGAACAGCGGCATGTTCCTGTTCCGCGCCGACGCCTACCTGAAGGAGCTGGCGCAATTCCAGCCGGAGATGGCCACTTCCAGCGAAGAGGCGGTGACCAAGGGCTACCGCGACCTGGACTTTTGCCGTCTGGACGAGGCGGCCTTCACCGCTTGCCCGGCCGACTCCATCGACTACGCGGTGATGGAGCACACCCGCCACGCGGTGGTGGTGCCGGCTGCCATCGGCTGGAACGACGTCGGGTCCTGGTCGGCGCTGGCCGAAGTGCAGCAGGCCGACGGCAACGGCAATGTGACGCGCGGCGACGTCTACACCGACAATGCCAGCAACTGCCTGGTGCGCGCCGAAGGCCGCATCGTGGCGGCGGTGGGGGTGCAGGATCTGGTGATCGTGGAAACCGCCGACGCGGTGCTGGTGGCGCACAAGGACCAGGTGCAGCGCGTCAAGCAGGTGGTGGACCACCTGAAGGCCAACGGCCGCACCGAGCACGTGCACCATACCAGGGTGTACCGTCCATGGGGCTGCTACGAGGGCATCGACATGGGCGAGCGCTTCCAGGTCAAGCGCATCACCGTCAACCCGGGCGGCAAGCTGTCGCTGCAGATGCACCACCACCGCGCCGAGCACTGGGTGGTGGTGTCGGGCACGGCGCGCGTGACGTGCGGCGACAAGGTCATGCTGCTGACCGAGAACGAATCGACCTATATCCCGATCGGCATGAGCCATCGCCTGGAAAACCCGGGCAAGCTGCCGCTGCACCTGATCGAAGTCCAGTCGGGCAGCTACCTCGGCGAGGACGATATCGTCCGCTTCGAGGATGTTTACCAGCGCGCATAAGCGCTGCTGCCTCATTGCGCTCCTGCTGCTGGCAGCGGGAGCGCCCGGCGCCGCCCGGGCCGCCCCCGCGGCAACCGTCCAGCCCGCCGCGCCGCTCGATCCCGACCAGCTTGCGCTGGCCGTCAATGACGCCGACCCCGCCAGCGTTGCGCTGGGGGCGTATTACGCGCAATTGCGCGGCATCCCGCCAGCGCGCATCGTCCATGTCAACCTCCCCGGCAAGCCGGCGCGCCTCGACGCTGCCGCCTTCGCGCGCTTGAAGGCTGAAATCGACGGCCAGCTCGGCCCCGAGGTGCGTGCCGTGCTGTTCGCCTGGACGGTGCCGTATGCCGTCGAATGCAACAGCCTGACCGCCGCCTATACGCTCGGCTTCGATGCCGCGCAGTGCGAACGCAGTTGCGCGCCGGGCCGCAAGAACCCTTACTTCAACGCGGCGGCGCTGCCGCCAGCCATGCGGCTGTCGATGCTGCTGCCGGCCGAGCCGCCAGAGGTGGGGCGTGCGGTGGCCGAACGGGGCAAGGCGGCCGGCTTCAGCGTGCCGCAGGCAGGCGCCTACTTCCTGCAAACCAGCGAAGCCACGCGCAACAGCCGCGCGCGTTTTTTTCCGCCCAGCGGCGCGATCCCGGCACGCAAGCTGACTGTCCATACGCTGCGGCAGGACGTGCTGGAGGGGGCGCACGACATCATGTTCTACCAGACCGGCGCGGCGCGGGTGGCCAAGCTGGACACCTTGCGCTTCCTGCCCGGCGCGCTGGCGGACCATTTGACCTCCTATGGCGGCGACTTGCTGGGCAACGGCCAGATGAGCAGCCTGCGCTGGCTGGAGGCGGGCGCCACGGCCAGTTACGGTACGGTCAGTGAACCATGCAATCATTGGCAGAAATTTCCCCATCCGAAAATCCTGTTGCAGCATTACCTCAGTGGCGCCAGCGCCGTCGAAGCCTATTGGCGCAGCGTGGCGTGGCCGGCGCAAGGCTTGTTCATTGGCGATCCGCTGGCGCGGCCTTATCCGCGGCAAGCCGCGTTAGTCCGTTCGGACTAATGGCCTGTCACCAAATGGTCATATCGGACAGTTAATATACAAAGAACAACAAAAAGTTCCTTTGTGTAAATATTTCTGGGGAAAACATTCACATGACTACACGATTCGCCCTGCGCGCCACGGCGCTTGCGGCATCCCTGTTGGCCAGCCTGTGCGCCAGCGCGTCCGATTCAGGCCTCGTCATCAGCCAGGCCTATGGCGGTGGCGGCAATAGCGGCGCCGTCTACAAGAACGACTTCGTCGAGTTGTTCAACGCCAGCGCCAATCCGATCGCGCTGGGCGGCAAGAGCATCCAGTACGGCAATGCGACCAGCACCACCAACAACTGGGGCGTCACTGCGCTGCCGGCGGTTTCGATCCCGGCCGGCGGCTATTACCTGATCAAGATGGCGGGCGGCAGCAACGGCGTCGATTTGCCGAAGGAAGACCATATTTCCAGCCTGAACATGGGGGGCGGCGCGGGCAAGGTGGCTGTGGTCAATGGCACCGCACCCCTGAATGGCGCGGCCACCGGCAACACGTCCATCATCGACGTGCTGGGCTGGGGCGGTGCCAGCACCGTCGCCTTTGAAGGGGCGCCCGCCGGCGCCACCACCAACAGCACCGCGCTGTTGCGCGCCGCGAACGGCTGCACCGACAGCAACAACAATGCCAGCGATTTCAGCATCCTGACCCCGGCGCCGCGCAACGCGCTGAGCGCCCCGAATATGTGCGGCGGCGTGCCGGCCGCGCCGATCGTGCCGGTCTGCCCGGCCAGCACCACGCTCACGTTCGGCGCCGGCGGCCTGGTTCCGTTGTCGGCCTCCGATGCGGACGGCATCGTCAACGGCGCCGCGATCACGTCCGCGCCGGTCGCGGGCCTGAGCCTGGGCGCGTTCAGCGCAGCAGGGGCCGTCGGCGGCAGCGCCAGCGTGTCGCTGCAGGCGGCGCCCGGCCTGGCGGCGGGCACGTATGCGGTCGCCGTCAAATTCAGCAACAACCAAGGGCAGGAAGCCAGCTGCACCGTCAACCTGAGCGTGGAACTGGCCGCCGGCACCGTGCTGCCGGTGTACCAGGTGCAGGGCGCCGGCGCCACCAGTCCGTATGCCAACGCCAAACTGAGCACCGAAGGCGTGGTCACGGCCAAGGTGGGCAGCGGCTTCTTCATCCAGGATGTGCACGGCGACGGCGACCCAGCCACGTCGGACGGCATGTTCGTCTATATGGGCAGCACTCCCGTGAGTGCGGCGGTGGGCGACCTGGTCCGCGTGGCCGGCACCGTGACCGAGTACAAGCCTGGCGGCGCAACGCGCAGCTATACCGAACTGACCAGCGTGAGCTCGGTCACGGTGCAAAGCAGCGGCCATACCGTGACCCCGGCCAATATCGGCCTGGTTGGCACCAACCTGGCCGAGGTGGAAGGGATGCTGGTGCGCTTTGCCGCGCCGCTGACCGTCAATGCCAACGATTCACTGGGCAGCCGTGGCGAACTGACGCTGGCCGAAGGCCGCCGTGAAATCCCGACCAACCGCTACCCGGCGCGCAGCGCCGAAGCGATTGCCCTGGCAGCGCAGAACGCGGCCAATATGCTCACCCTGGATGACGGCCTGTTCGTCACGCCTGCCACGGTACCGTACATCGGCGACGGCGGCACGGTGCGCGTGGGCGACACCGTGAGCGGCCTGACCGGCGTGATCGATTTCGGCGCCCTGGGCAGCGGCGGCGCCGGCTTCAAGCTGCAGCCGACCGAGGCACCGGTGTTCGCCCGCAATAATGCGCGCACCGCCGCGCCGGAAATCGTTGCCGGCAATGTGACGGTGGCCAGCGCCAATGTGCTGAACTTCTTCACCACCTTCGCCGACGGCAAGGACGTCAACGGCAACACGACCCTGGGGTGCACGGCCGGCGGCCAGGTCAAGCTGAGCAACTGCCGCGGCGCCTCCAACCTGCAGGAATTCGAGCGCCAGCGCGACAAGATCGTCGCCGAGCTGAAGGCGATGGACGCCGACGCGGTCGGCCTGATGGAAATCCAGAACAATGGCGACGATGCCGTCGCCTACCTGGTCAGCTCGCTCAATGCCGCCTACGGCAAGGCCGAGTACGCCGTGGTGCCGCAGCCGGCCGCCACCGGCACCGACGCCATCCGCGTGGCGATGATCTACAAGCCGGCCAAGCTGGCGCTGGCGGGCACGGCGCTGGCCGATGCCGACGCGGTCAACGACCGTCCACCGATGGCGCAGACCTTCAAGGCCGGCAATGGCGGCAAGTTCAGCCTGATCGTCAACCACTTGAAGTCGAAGCGTTGCAGCGGTGCCAGCGGCGCCAATGCCGACCAGGG
Organism: uncultured Duganella sp.; assembly: GCA_946482335.1. Next base: position 34,001 of record CAMLRG010000007.1, read on the forward strand.
CGACGGCCAGAGCTGCTATAACGGCGACCGCATGGCGCAGGCGCAGCGCCTGGTGGCGAGCTTTGTGCCGCAAGTGAAGGCGGCGGCCGGCGATGACGATGTGCTGATGATCGGCGACTTCAATTCCTATGGCATGGAAGACCCGATCCTGTATCTCGCCGCCAACGGCTTCGAGAACCAGCTGGAGCGCTTCGTGCGTCCGCACGGCATGCCGCACTCGTATGTGTTCGGCGGCGAAAGCGGCTACCTCGACCACGCACTGGCCAGCACCGCAATGCGGGTGCAAGTGGCCGGCGCCATCGAGTGGAACGTCAATGCCGACGAGCCGGAAGTGCTGGACTACAACCTGGAAGGCAAGAATGCGTCGGCGCTGGCGCTGTACAATGCGCTGCCGTACCGTGCTTCCGACCACGATCCGGTGGTGATCAGCCTGAACCTGGAGGCGAGCTTCTTCGACGTCACGTCCAGCGTCAAGGTGCAGACCTCGGGCATCTTCCTCAACCGCGCCACCAACAAGTTCACCGGGACGGTCTACCTGACCAACACCGGTGCCGCCCCGCTGGCCGGGCCGTTGCACTATCTGGTGAAGAACCTGCCTGCCGGCGTGACCCTGGCCAATGCCAGCGGCAGCAAGGATGGCGTGCCCTACGTCACCTTGCCGGCGGGCCTGGCCCCTGCCGCGCAGACCAGCTTCCAGCTGCAGTTCAATAACCCAGCGCGTGTCACCATCAGCTACACGCCGGCCGTCTTCAGCGGCACGTTCTAAGGAAACGAATGATGAATGCAACGACTTTTTTCCGCAGCATGCCCCGCTACCTGCGCACATGCCTGATGGCGCTGGCCCTGGGCCTGTGCGGCCCGGCGATGGCGGAGGTGATGCTGCAAGTGACGCTGGACACGGCCAAGTTCAATGCCAATCCGGGCGGTACCACGCCTGGCTACCTGGATTTCCAGTTTGTCGCCGGCGGCTCGGATCCGGCGCCCTTGGCCACGGTCACCATGGGCAACCTGCAGGGATTCGACATGGCCGGCTTCGCCCCAACCGAAGTAGAGCCGGTGCCCGGCGGCTTCCAGTTCGATAACGCGCAGTGGAATAGCTTGCTTTACACGGGCGAGTTCGGGAATGCCTTCAGTTTTGTCCTGCGGTTTGCCGGCGACGTGAGCGACCTCGCCTGGTCCAGTTTCGTCATCTCGGCCTACGGCATCGATTGGCAGCCCCTGTTCCAGGACGAGGCCCTGGTGATCCTGACCTGGGCCAAGGTGGGCGACGTTGCCGGCGTCAACGAGCAATTGGTTGACCCGACGGTTGCCACGATTGCCCCGGCGGCCGCCGTGCCGGAACCGGGCGCGCTGGCGCTGGCTGCGCTGGGCTTGCTGATGTTGGTCATGGTGCGCCGCCGCGCCTGAGCGCCCCACCCAGGGTTGCACAAACGCCACAGGCACTTCGGGAGTTTCGGCCCCCGAAGTGCCTTTTCATTTGAAAGCTACAGAGTGAAGCGCGGGATTTATTTCGGCAAAATATTAATGATTAAATAAAATTGTATTAGCGGGCGGGACTTGGCATGATCCATAGTTTTCCTCATCGCGATCCGCATTGTTTGCCATGTCCTTCACCATTCTCGTCATCGACAGCGACCCTGCCGTGCAGCAACTGCTGGCCCTGAACCTGGGGCAAGCGGGCTACACGGTGCAGTGCCAGCGCGACGGCACCGCAGCGTTGGACGCGCTGCAGGGCGAGCTGCCGGAAGCGGTGTTGCTGGAGTGGGATTTGCCGGGCCAGTCCGGCCTGTCGCTGATCCGCCGCTGGCGCGCCGCGCCGGCCACGCGCGACTTGCCGATCCTGATGCTGAGCGCGCGCTGCGCCGAACAGGACAAGGTGCTGGCCCTGGAGAGCGGCGCCGACGATTTCATTTGCAAGCCCTTTGGTCCGCGCGAAACCATCGCGCGCCTGCACGCGGTGCTGCGCCGCCGCCATCCGGCTGCCATGCCGGGCGCCTTGCAGATGGCCGGCTTGCGGCTGGACCCGCATACCCTGAGCGTGACGGCCGGCGACCGCCAACTGAACCTGGGCCGGGTCGAATTCCGCTTGCTGAACTACCTGATGCACCATCCGGGCCGGGTGCATAGCCGCGCCCAATTGCTGGACCAGGTGTGGGGCAGCCATGTCTACCTCGACGAGCGCACGGTCGACGCGCACGTGGGCCGCTTGCGCAGTGCCTTGCAGCCAAGCGGGCTGCAGGATGCGATCCAGACCGTCCGCGGCAGCGGCTACCGCTTCCAATCGAGCGCCCGATGCTGATTCCGGATTCGCGCGAACAGGAATACCTGCTGCACGCGCTGGAAGGCGCGCCGGCCATCAGCACGCAGCGCGAATTGTTCCTGTGGAGCCAGGGCGCCTTGCAAGCCGTGTTGCCGCATGCGGCACTGTTATGCATCGCGCTCGATGAACAGGGCAGGGCGCGTCAGCTGGCATGCTTGCACAGCACGCCGCTGGCGCCTGCCGCGCGCGCCTTGCTCTGCGATGCGGTGCAGGGGCCGGCGCCGGCGTGGCTGCGGCAATGGCAGGCCGGCGGCGGCCAGCCGCTGGCGCTGCCGGCCGGCACCCTGGGCCATGGGCTGATCCATGGCAGCGGCACCCTGGCCGGTGGCGGCAGCGCCTTTGCCCTGCTGGGCTTGCCTGCCGCGGCAGGCCCGCGCGAAGCGTGGCTGCTGCAATTGCTGCTGCCTTACCTGCACCTGGCGCTGCAGCGCATTGCCACCACGTCGGCGATGGCGGCGGCGAGCGCCCGCGTGAGGGGACCGGCGCCGGAAGTGTCGCCGCGCCAGGCGGAAATCCTGGAATGGCTGCGCGAAGGCAAGAGCAATGAGGAAATCGGCCACCTGCTGGGCATCAGCGCGCTGACGGTCAAGAACCATTTGCAGCGCCTGTACCGCCAACTGGGCGTCAGCAACCGCGCCCATGCCGTGGCGCGCAGCACAGCCCTGGCGCACGGTTGACCGGCGGCGCGGCGGGCGCCATGATGGACCCATTCATCCCTGGAGCTACCCCATGAAACGCCTCGTCCTGCTGTTGGCATGCCTGGCCGGCGCCTGCAGCCATGCCGCCCCCGGCGGCAAGTCCGATACGCTGGGCCAATTGCGGGCAGTGGGCCGCGCTGCCGCCTGCACCGCCGACACCCAATGCCGCACCGTGCCCGTTGGCGCCAAGGCGTGCGGCGGGCCGGAATCCTACCTCGCTTATTCGACCGCCGCCCACCGCCCGGAACAGGTGATGGCGCTGGCCGAGCGCTACCGCCAGGAACGCCAGGCGGAGAACGCACGCAGCGGCCTGGCCAGCGATTGCCGCATGCTGATGGACCCGGGCGCCCAGTGCCGTGCCGGTACCTGCCAGCTCGGCACGGGCGGCGCCGCGGCGGCGCAATAAAAAACGCCGCGCCAGATGGCGCGGCGTTCCCAGGGCGTTGCCGCCGCTTAGTCGCGGCGCTCGACCATCTTGCGTTCCACATTCTGCTCCGGCAGCGGAATGGTGGTGTCGACTTCCAGCAGGGTGGTGGAAGTGCTGCCGCCAGTGGCCGTGAAGTGGACGGCGCCCAGGTGCTTGGCGCTGCCCAGGCCGGACCAGGAGGCGCCCACGGTGGCCGTGGCGCCGGTGTACACCAGCGCCGGCAAGCCAACCTTCAAGTTGCCGCCCAGTTCATTGCTGGCCACGGTCCACGATGACAGCGTGTAGGTCGCGCTCCCTTCATGCGGCGCATAGCCGACCACGCAGGCCTTGTAGCTGCCGGCCGCCGGACGGATCAGGGTGACCATCTCGTTGGAGGTCGCGCCGCCGCTGCTGCCGACTACTTCGCCGGCGCCATTCAGCACGATCATGTCCAGGTCATCCGTGGTGCCGGCGGCATGGCCGGAGGTGTCGGCATCGTACAGGGCAAAGCGCGCCACCAGCGCGTTGGCCGGTACGTTCACGGTATGCACCTTGACGCCGCTGTCCCCGCCCGCCTGGCAAGCGGCCAAGCCGCCGTCGGCGGAGGCGTCGGTGCCCACGCTGGCCTGGGTGCGGGTGGCCGGTTTCAGGCCGCCTTTCAGGGCGGTCAGCGCGCCCGTGTAGCCGGTGCCGATGGTGAAGGCGGTGCTGCCGGTGGCCGCTTCGCTATACACCTTGGACGGCGTGGCGATCATGGCCGCGCGGGCGGTCAATGGGCTGCGCACCACGTGGCTGCCGTCGGTCCAGGTCAGGTTGCCGTAGGCCCAGGTATTGGCCGGCGCGCTGACGTTGGTCAGGCTGACGCTGAAGCTGGCCTTGGCGCCCGGGGCCAAGGTGAGGCTGGACGGGTTCACCACCACATTGAAGCCCGGCAGGCTGGCGCTGGCCGTATACGTCGCCGTTTCGCTGCCGACGTTGGTCACGGTGCGGGTCATGGTCAGCTTGCCCAGCACGGCGGAAGCGGTCAGCGACGCCAGGTTCAGGTTATACGGCTGGATGGTGCCGAACGGTGCGCAGGTGGCGCCGGACAAGGTGCCGGGGATGCCGCACATGAAACGGATCCAGTCCAGCGGGCCGGAGTCGTACACCAGGCCGGGATCGACGGCCTTGTTCGGCCGCACATGGCCGGCGCCCTGGCCCCACGGCAGCGTACCGGCGGCCATGCCTGGCTGGGCGTCGGCAAAGGTGTCGCCGGCCGTGGTCATCAGGGCCGACTTGATGGCGGCCGGCGACCAGTCGGGATGGGCATGACGCAGCAGCGCGCCCAGGCCGGCCACGTGGGGGCTGGACATCGAGGTGCCGTTGTAGCTGGCCCAGTTGGCGTAGGGCACCAGGGTGCCGTCGGCAATGGCGTCGCGCTCGGCCTGGGTGCCATAGTCGGCGGTCACGGCGGCCAGCACGTCGACCCCGGGCGCGGTCAGGTCCGGCTTGAGGATATTGGCGTTGTGCTTGTTCGGCCCGCGCGAAGAGAAGTCGGCCATGATCGGCGCCGGGGTGGCGCTGGTGGTCAGCACCGACTTGCTCATCGCGCTGGTGCCGTTCGGGTTGGCCATGATCCAGCTGCGCACGGCCGTGCCGTCGCTGAACTTCAGGTGCACGGTGGGGATGGTGTGCGGATCGGCCACGATGGTTTGCGCCGACGAGGTGTTCATCAGGACCATGCCGACGCCGCCGGCCTCCTTGACGGCGCGCGACTTGTCCACGCGGGCGCTGTTGCCGCGTTCGCAGAACAGGACCTTGCCGGCCGCCTTGGCCGGGTCGAGTGCCGCATCCGGGCCGCCGCCATAGGTGGTGCGGTCGGCCGCGGTGTAGCACAGCCGCGCCGCAGCCTTGTCGGCCGTACTGAGCTCCGCGTAGGGCTTCATTGCCGCGTCGCGCGCCAGGATGGTCGGGGTGGCCGGCAGTGGTACCTGGTTATACGATGCGCCGGTATAGGTGGCGTTGTTGGCCAGGGTCAGGTCGGCGGCGCTGAGACGGTTATGGGTCGAGGCGCCGACCGTAGTCAGCCACGGCGACAGGTGGGCCACGGCGTTGGACGGGCCGGCGTTGCCGGCGGAGGCGGCCACGAACACGCCGGCCGCCGCGGCATTGAAGAATGCGATTTCGACCGGGTCGGTGACGCTGCTCTGCGAACCGCTGATGGAGAAGTTCAGCACGTGCACGCCGTCGGCCACGGCCTGGTCGATGGCCGCCACGCTGTCGGAGTTGTAGCAGGAATTTCGGCTGCCGGTGCCGTCCGGGTTGGTGGGGTCGGGATAGGTCCAGCACACCTTGTAGGCCGCGATGCGGGCGCGCGGCGCCATGCCGGACATGCTGCCCACCGGCACGCCGGACAGGCTGCCGTTGGCGCCGAAATTGCCGCCGGCGGTGCTGGCGGTATGGGTGCCGTGGCCGCCATGGCCGGTGGCGCCTGCCAGCGAATCGCGCGGCGACAGGAAGTCGGTCCAGTGCATGGGGCGGCCGCTGGACAGGAAGCCCGCGTTGAAGTAGCGCGCGCCGATCAGCTTGTTGTTGCAGTGGGAAGTCGTAAAGCCTTCGCCGGCCTGGCAGGCGCCATTCCAGTTGGCGGGCGCACCGTAAGCCAGGGTGCCGCCAACGTCGAAGGTCGGCTTGCCCTGGTCGTCCACGCGGTCGGCATAGGACGTGTGTTCGGGCCAGATGCCGCCGTCAACGATGCCGATCACCACGTTTTCGCCGGCTTGGGCGGTGCCGCCCAGCTTGGCCCACAGGCCGTCGCCCGGCGCATCGAGGCCCAGGAATTTCGGCGTGTAATTGGTGTCGAGCGCGCGCGGTTCGTCGGCGCTGATGTTGGCCACCGCGCTGGATTTTTTCAGCGCGCGCACTTCGGCAGCGGTCAGGCGGGCGGCAAAGCCGTTCAGCACCAGCTTGTAGTTGTGCAAGACGGTGGCGGCCGGCACCAGGGCGGTGGCGCTGGCTTGCTGCCGGTCCAGGTAGGCGATGTAGTCCTGCACGTTTTGTGCATTGACGTCGAGGCGGGTGCCGGCGGCGGGTTTGGTGGCAGCCAGGCCGCTTACGCCGCCGGTATAGTTGGCCACCGGCGCGTCGGCCAATTGCACGATATAGGTGTGGCGCGCTTCGTCGGCGCCGGCTTGCACGGCCAGGCCGGACAGCAGGGCCATCACGGCCAGGGTCAGGGGACGCAGTTTCATTATCTATCCTTCTCGTCTCGGGTTATCGGGCGCGGCGGCGGATGGCGGCCAGGCCGGCCAGGCCCAACAGCAGCAGCGGCGCGGAGCCGGGCAGCGGCAATTCGACTTGCAGGTCGTCGATCGCGAACTGGGCGGCATTCGGCGCCCACTCGGCCATGTTGAAGCAGCCGCCGTTGCCGTCGAACAGGCAGGCGCTGATATTCACGTTGGTCAGGCGCAGGGCGGCGAAGGCATCGTCCAGCATCCAGGTCGAGAACATGAAGTGGCCATTGCCATCCTGGCCGGCGAAGCCGGCACTGCGCGTGACGCTGCTGCCGTCCTCGGTGGTGGCGTGCAGCACCAGCTGGCCATAGCTGCCGTCGGCCAGCCCGCCGGTCGGCGCGAAGAAGGCGAAGCGCAGCGAACGCAGGTTGTAAAAGTTGCCGGCGCGCCCGACGTCGACCGAACCGTCATTCCAGCCGGCGTAGTAATTGCCCGTGGCGCCAGTGGGGCAATCGAGGACGGCGCCGCAGCTATTGGGATCATCGCTACTGAGGATTTCGCCGCCCATGCCCTCGCTGATGCCGAGCGATTGGGCGAACGCCGAAATGCGGGCGGTGAATTTGAGGCCGCCGTCCGCGAAGCTTTCGCCGTGGTTATAGACCATGGGCAGCTGGGCATCCAGGTTGGCCAGGCCGGCGTGCGCCGGGGCGGAGAGCATTGCGGCGGCGCCGACCAGGGTGCAGCCGGCCAGCTTCTTGAAGCGTGTGAGATGTCGATTCATGATGCGTTCCTTGACTTGTTCTATGGGTCGAAACGGCTTTGTCCCTGCATTGCACAGGTTGCAATAAATATAGCGTTGTCACGCTGCGATGTGGTCAAAGTTTCAATGACATAAATTCAATTTTGTGCGATGAAAAACAAACAATATTTGGACACTCCTATGGCGCTTGCCACGCCGGGTGTTTTATTTCTTGTGAAAAATCTGCGACACTTTTGATAACAATCAATCGAAAAGCGTTGGGGCGGGCCCGGGCCGGCCGTGCACCGCAGAAAAGATTGTCGAAACCTAAAACTGCGTGGTAGCCTGTGCAGTTCCTTATGAGGCGGAGGTAGTTGATGTTTGCAGCACGGATTCACAGCAAGGCCGGCAAGGGCTTCACCCTGCTCGAGCTGCTGGTGGTGATCGTCATCATCGGTTTGCTGGCCGCATATGTTGGCCCGAAATATTTCTCCCAATTGGGCAAATCGGAAGTCACGGTCGCCAAGGCGCAGATCGAGGCATTCGAGAAAGCGCTCGACACCTACCGCCTGGACGTCGGCCGCTATCCCACCACTGAAGAGGGCCTGGGGGCGCTGCTCGCGGCACCGGCCACGGCGGGCGCCAAGTGGAACGGTCCCTACCTGAAAAAGGGCGTGCCGCCCGATCCATGGGGCCGCCCTTACCAGTACAAGGCGCCTGGCGCCAAGGCGGAATTCGAGATCATCTCCCTCGGCAAGGATGGCCAGCCGGGCGGGGAGGGCGAGAACGCCGACATCGGCGCCCAGTAAGGCTGCGCGGCCTGTACCATGCAGTTCGACGTCCGCACCCTGTCGCCGGAAATGGTGATCGGCCAGATGGTGGTCGATGGCCGCGACGAGGCCGATGCGCGCCGCCAGGTGGAGGCGCGCGGGCTGTTCGTCAGCGCCATCGCGCCGCGCCGCGCCGGCCTGCGTACGGGCAAGGCCAAGGCGCTTTCGCTGGTGCTGTTCAGCCAGGAGTTGCTGGCGTTGCTGAATGCCGGCCTGGGCGTGGTCGAAGCGCTGGAAGCGTTGCTGGAAAAGGAGTCGGCGCCCGCCACCCGCGGCGTGCTGGAACGCTTGCTGGCCGGCTTGCGCGAGGGCCAGCGCTTTTCCACGGTGCTGGCCGAGCAGCCGCAATTGTTCCCGCCGCTGTACGTCGGCATCGTCAAGGCGGCCGAAGGCACCAGCGACTTGCCGCGCTCCCTGGAACGTTTCATCGATTACCAGCAGCGCGTCGACCTGGTGCGGGCCAAGCTGGTGAGCGCCGCCATTTATCCCTGCATCCTGCTGCTGGTGGGCGGCGGGGTCTCGCTGTTCCTGATCGGCTATGTGGTGCCGCGCTTTGCGGAGGTATACCAGGGCGCCGGGCGCAACCTGCCATGGATGTCGCAAGCGATGCTCACCTGGGGCCAGTTCGCGGCAGCCCATACCGCGCCGCTGCTGGCCGGCATCGCGGCCGCGCTGGGCGGCGCGGTGCTGGGCGTGCGCCGCTTGCTGCGCAGCGGCGGCATGGCGCGCCTGCTGGCGCGCCTGCCGGGCGTGGGCGAACGCGTGCGCATTTATGAGCTGTCGCGCCTGTACCTGACCCTGGGCATGCTGAGCGAAGGCGGCATCACCATCCTGAACGCGGTCGATACGGTGCAAGCCATGGTGTCGGCCAATGTGCGCCAGGGCTTGCAGGGCGCGCGCGCCATGATCGAGGCCGGCTTGCCCTTGTCGTCGGCCTTTGAAGCCAATGGACTGACCACGCCGATTTCCCTGCGCATGCTGCGCGTGGGCGAGCGCACCGGCGAAATGGGGGCGATGCTGACGCAGTCGGCGGCCTTCTACGACGGTGAAATCGGGCGCTGGATCGACCGTTTTACCCGTACCTTTGAACCGCTGCTGATGGCCGCCATCGGCCTGGTGGTGGGGGCCATCGTGGTGTTACTGTATATGCCGATATTTGACCTGGCCGGAGAGATGGCATGAGCCTCCCGGCGCTTGATGCGGCCGTGCTGGCCAAGGCGCGCGCCCAGTGCGTGCTGTCCAAACGCAGCCTGGTGGAGGAACTGGAAGCCCTGTCCGGCATCGAGCCGCGCCTGGCGGTGCGTGCACTGGCCCAGCCTTTCGGCCTGGCGGTGCTGGAGACGGCCGACATGCTGGCCTTCGAGCCGGCCTTCGACCTGATGCCGCTGTCGCAAGCCATGGCGCGCCATTGCGTCCTGCTGCGCGCCCATGACGGGGCGGCGGTGGGGGTGATCGCCGATCCCTTCGACCTCGACCTGCAAACCTGGCTGGCGACGCAGGCGCGCTGTTCGGCGTCGGCGCCGCTGCAATTGCGCCTGGCGCTGCAGGCCGATATCCAGGCCTACCTGTCGAAGCAGGAAGAATCGGCGCGCGCCGTCGACACCCTGGTGGCGGGCGGCGAGGGCGCGCGGCGCGACGGCAAGACGGCGGCCGTGCTGTCCTTTGCCTCGGTGTCGGAGGGCGCCAGCCCGGCGGTGCGCCTGGTTAATTCCACCCTGTACGATGCCTTGAAGGCCGGTGCGTCCGACATCCACCTCGAATCGACCGCCGGCGGCCTGGCCGTCAAATACCGGGTGGACGGGGTGCTGGACCATGCCACGGCCGTCAACGGCGTCGACGTGGCCGAGCAGATCATCTCGCGCCTGAAAGTGCTGGCCGAACTGGACATCGCCGAGCGCCGCGTGCCGCAGGACGGCAGCTTCCGCGTCGAGTCGATGGGGCGCGAGATCGACTTGCGGGTGTCGATCATGCCTTCGATCCACGGCGAGGATGCGGTGATCCGTATCCTGGACAAGCGCGCCATGATCGAATCGTACGGCGCGTTGACGCTGGAGGCGCTCGGTTTCGATGCGCCATCGCTGGCCACCTTGCGCTCGCTGGCGCAGGAGGCGTACGGCATGCTGCTGGTGACGGGGCCGACCGGTTCGGGCAAGACCACCACGCTGTACGCGGCGCTGACCGAAATCCACAATGGCCGCGAGAAGATCATCACCATCGAAGACCCGGTCGAATACCAGTTGCCGGGCATCCTGCAAATCCCCGTCAACGAGAAGAAGGGGCTGACTTTCGCCAAGGGCTTGCGCTCGATCCTGCGCCACGACCCGGACAAGATCATGGTGGGCGAGATCCGCGACCGCGAAACGGCGGAAATCGCCGTGCAGTCGGCGCTGACCGGCCACCTGGTGCTGACCACGGTGCACGCCAACAATGTGTTCGACGTATTCGGCCGCTTCACCCATATGGGCATCGACCCCTATGCCTTCGTGTCGGCGCTGAACGGCATCTGGGCGCAGCGCCTGGTGCGCATCAATTGCCCGCACTGCGCGGTGGAGGTGACGCCGCCGGACGAGGAACTGGCCAGCGTCGGCCTGGCGCGGGCCGATGTCTACGAATACAACTTCAAGGAAGGCAAGGGCTGCGGCGATTGCCGGGGCACCGGCTTCAAGGGACGCCGTTCGATCGCGGAAATCCTGACCTTGAACGATGAAATCCGCGAACTGATCGTGGAAAAGCGTCCCATCCGCCAGATCAAGGCGGCCGCCTATGCCAACGGCACGCGCAGCCTGCGCCACGCGGCCCTGGAACTGGTGCGGCGCGGCGATACCACGCTGGCGGAAATCAAGCGGGTGACCTTGCATGCTTAAGCATTTCACACAATCGTTGCGGATCGAGATCGCACCCCAGGGCTTGCGCCTGCTGCGCGTGCGGCGCTGGGGCGGCGCCGACGCACAGGTGCTTGCCGAGCAGGCTTTGCCCGGCGCGCCGCTGGCGGCCCAGGCGTTGGCCGATGTGCTGCCGGGCGCCTTGGCCGCGCTGCTGGAAGGGCAGGATTGCGCCCGGATGGCGGCCCGTTTCGTCCTGTCCGACGAACTGGTACGCCTGTGGCAGGTGATGCCGCCGGCGCAGGCGGCGCGCCTGGCCGACCTGGAAGGCGCGGCCGCGCTGCGCTTCCATACGCTGTACGGCGAAACCCCGGCCGCCTGGCACGTCAGCGCCGACTGGAACACCTCGGCGCCGTTCATGGCCGCCGCCATCCCGCGCGCGCTGAAGGCTGCGATTGAAAGCGCCGCCGCCCGGCATGGATTGACGGTGGCCGCCATCGTGCCGCATTTCGTCGCCGCCTGGAACCGCCATGCACGGGCCCTGAAAGGCGGGGCCTGGTTTGGCGTGGCGCACGGCGCCGTGCTGGCGCTGGCGGCCTGCGAGGAAGGACAGTTGCGCGCGGTGCGCCACTTGCCAGTCCCGCACGGCGCCGACCATTACTGGCTGACCCAGGTGGCGCAGCGCGAAGCGTTGCTGCTTGGCTTGCAGGCACCGGCCCTGATCCAGTTGAGCGGTGAGGTTCCGCCCGCCTTGGCCAAGCCGGCCGCCAGCGACAAGCACATCGCCACCACCGCGCTGGGGGCCGCAGCATGAAACCGATGCAGATCGATTTTGCCGCACCGGGCTGGCGCCGCGCGCTGTACTGCGCCCATCCCGCTGTGCTGGCCGCGGGGGCGGCGGGCGCCTTGATGCTGCTGGCCGCGGCGGTCCTGGGCACCCAGGCCGCGCAGCAGAACGCGGCGCGCGAACAGGCGCTGCACGCCCAGCAGCGCAAGCAGGCTGCCGCCGTGCGCGCCCCGCAACGCCAGCCGGAAACCGCCATCCCGGAAGCGCAGGCGGTGGCGGTCAACGCCGCGGTGTTGCAGCTGAACCTGCCGTGGCGCCAGTTGCAGGACGCGGTGGCGGCGGCCAATACGCCGGCCGTGGCCTTGCTGGCACTCGATCCCGATCCGCGCAAGCAGACCTTGAAAATCACCGCCGAGGCGAAGAACAGCGACGATATGGTGGGCTATGTCGAGCAGTTGAAACAGCAGGAATTCTTCGCCGGCGCGGCCTTGCTGCGCCACGAAACCAATGAGCAAGACCCGAACCGCCCATTGCGGTTCCAGGTGGAAGTGCAATGGAGGGCGCAATGACGGTCGCTTCCCTGATGTTGCGCCTGCGCCTGGGCGCCCTGCGGTTGGGAGCTGCCGGCTGTGCGGCGCTGGCGCTGCTGCTGGCCGGCGCGGCGGCACTGGCCTGGTCGCTCAAGGCGGGCCAGGCGGCGCGCGCGCCATTGCCGCCTGCGCCGCCGCAACTGGCGCAGGCCGCGCCACCGCCGACCGCCAACGAGAACCTGGCGCACTTTTATGCGACGCTGGGCGAAAAGCGCCACGCGGAGCAGCAGGTCAAGCAATTGTTCGACATCGCCGCCAAGACGGGGCTGACGCTGGCACAGGGCGATTACAAATTCAGCGTGGATAAGGCCAGCGGGGTGGCCGCCTACCAGGTCACGCTGCCGGTAAAGGGGCCTTACCAGAATATCTGGCAATTCAGCTTGCAGGCGCTGTCGGCGATCCCGTTCGCGGCGCTGGACGATATTGCTTTCCGCCGCGAGACGATCACCGAGCCGGTGGTGGAGGCGCGCATGCGCTTCACGCTGTACCTGAAGGAGCGCCCATGAGCCCGCGCCATATCGTGATGGCCGTGGCGCTGGCTGGCGCCGCCGCGCTGGTGCTGTTCGGCGACCGTACGCCGAGCGATACGGTGGCGGAAGCGGTGGAGCGCAAGGCGCCGGACGCTGCGCGCGCGGGGGCAACACAGGCGGCAGCGCAGGCCGTCGCAGCGCCGGCTGCGGCAACCGTCGCCGCGCCGGCAGCGCCGGGCCGTGCCGGCGAGGCCGCCATCCTGCGCCTGGTGCCGCGCGACGAGCTGATCGGCGACGCCGGCGAGGGATCGTTCAAGAGCAAGGATGGCGTCTTCGGTGGCCAGAACTGGAACCCGCCCCCGCCGCCACCGCCGGCGGCGGAACTGAATCCGCCGCCGCCACCACCGCCGACCGCGCCGCCGCTGCCATTCCAGTTTCTCGGCAAGGCGGCCGCCGATGGCCAGTGGGAAGTCTACCTGGGCCGTGGCGAACAGACTTTTGTCGTGCGCAAGGGCACGCAGATCGATGGCAGCTACCGCGTCGAGAACATTGCCCCGCCAACCCTGACGATTACCTACCTGCCCATGAACCAGGTGCAGCAGCTAAATATTGGAGTGATTGAGTGAAGCCTAGTCTGAGAACACTGACGCTGTCGGTGCTGGTGCTGGCGCTGTCCGGTTGCGCGGCCGAAATGGCCTACCGCGAAGGCCGCAACCTGATGGAAAAGGACCAGGTGGAAGCCGGCCTGCTGAAATTCCAGGAAGCGATCAACCGCGACCCGGGCAATGCCATTTACCGCTCCACCTACCTCGATGCGCGCGACCGCACCAGTGTGCGCCTGCTGGAGCAGGCCGACCGGCTGGCCAACGAAGGAAAGTATGGGCCTGCGGCGCAGAACTTCCAGCGCGTGCTGGCGATGAACCCGCAGAACGAACGCGCGCGCGCCGGCCTGCGCAGCCTGGAAATGGCGGACCGCCACGAAAAGCTGCTGGCCCAGGCCAACGTCCACCTGGAGCAGAAGGAATACGAGGCGGCCAAGAACCGCGTATCGACCGTGCTGGCCGAAAAGCCCGACCATGTGCGCGGCCGTGCCCTGATGCGGACGATCAACGAGCAGACGCCGCAGCCGCCGGCCGAATCGGGCCTGTCCAAGGCCTACAAGACGCCGATCACGATCGAATTCCGGGAAGCGCCGCTGAAGCAGGTGTTCGACATCATTTCGCGCCGCTCGGGCTTGAACTTCATCTTCGACAAGGACGTCAAGAGCGATACGCGTACCACCATCATGCTAAAGAACAGCACGGTGGAGTCGGCGATCTACTTCCTGCTGATGACCAACCAGCTGGAGCAGCAAGTCATGGATGGGAACACCATCCTGATCTACCCGAACACGGCGGCCAAGCTGAAGGAATACCAGGAGACCGTGGTGCGCACCTTCTACCTGTCCAATGCGGACGCCAAGGTGGTCGCCAACACGCTGAAGACCATCCTCAAGTCGCGCGACGTGGTGCCCGACGAAAAACTCAACCTGGTGATCCTGCGCGATAGCGCCGACGCCGTAAAGCTGGCTGAAAAGATCGTCGCCATGCAGGACCAGCCGGAACCGGAAGTCATGCTGGACGTGGAAATCCTGGAAATCAAGCGCAGCCGCCTGATGGAGCTGGGCGTGGAATGGCCGACCACCGTTGGCTTGACGGTCTTGAACGGCAAGGGCTCGGCCACGCCGCTGACCCTGCGCGACCTGGACTTCATCAACCGCGATTTCATCGGGGTGTCGTCGCTGGGGGCGAACATCAACCTGAACAAGACCGATGGCGACACCAACCTGCTGGCCAGCCCGCGCATCCGGGTACGCAACAAGGAAAAGGCGAAAGTGGTGATCGGCGAGAAGGTGCCGGTGATCACCACCACGGTGTCGCCGGGCACCGGCGGCTTTGCCTATGAATCGGTGAGCTACGTCGACGTCGGCCTGACGCTGAACGCCGAGCCGACCATCTACCTGAATAATGAAGTGGGCATCCGCGTCGCGCTGGAAGTGTCGAACCTGATCAACCAGATCCAGACCAAGTCGGGCACCACGGCGTACCAGATCGGCACGCGCCAGGCGTCGACCTTCCTGCAGCTGAAGGATGGCGAGAACCAGGTGCTGGCGGGCTTGATCAATAACGAGGAGCGCAGCACCGCCAACCGCGTGCCGGGGCTGGGCGACATCCCGATCCTGGGCCGCCTGTTCGGCTCGCAGCTCGACGACAAGCAAAAGACCGAGATCGTGCTGTCGATTACCCCGCACCTGGTGCGCAACCTGCAAAGGCCGGAAATGTCGGCGGCTGAATTCTCGGCCGGCACGGAAGCCAACTTCCGCCGCAAGCCCGACGTCACGCCGCGCCAGACGGTGCCGCTGCCGGGGGCGCGCCCGTCTGCGGGCGCGCCGGTGCCGCCAGGAGCCCCCGCGCAGCCGGCGCCGAATGCAGCCGCACCGGCCACGCCGGCCGCACCGGCGACGCCGGTTGCCGTCCCGCTGCATGTGCCCACGCCGGTCAGCGTGGTGCCGGCCGCGACCGACTTGTCCGCCCCGCAGAACGTGCCGCTGTCGGGCAGCCAGCCGGGCCCCGCGTCGAGCGTGACCATGCCGGCTGCCGCGCCCGCGCCGGCACCGTCGCCAGCCAATACCGTGCAGCCGCCCGCCAGCACGCAGCGCAAAGAGTAAGGCATGCGCGCGCGCGGGTTCACCCTGATCGAATTGCTGGTGACGCTGGCCATCCTTGGCCTGCTCGCCACGCTGGCGATCCCGGTCGGGCAGACCGTGGTCCAGCGCCGCAATGAACAGGAGTTACGCCGCTCGCTGCATGAAATCCGCAAGGCGCTGGATGATTACAAGGTGGCCTACGATGAAGGGCGCATCGCCAAGTCGATCACCGGCCACGGTTACCCGCGCACGCTGGACGTGCTGGTGGAGGGCGTGGTGGATTTGCGCAGCCCCAAACGCGCCAAGATCTTCTTCCTGCGCCGCATCCCGCGCGACCCCTTCAATGCCGACGCCAATGCAAGCAATGCGGAAAGCTGGGGCAAGCGCAGCTACGCCAGCGAAGCGGACGATCCGCGCGAAGGCGAGGATGTGTATGACGTATATTCGACTTCGGAGCAGGTGGGCCTGAACGGCGTACCGTACAAAAAATGGTGAACAGGAAGGGTTTCACGCTGATCGAGCTGCTGGTGGTGCTGGGCATTATCGCCTTGCTGCTGACGCTTGCCGTGCCGCGCTACTTCCCCAGCGTGGACAAGACCAAGGAAACCATCCTGGCCGACAACCTGCGCAGCACACGCGCCATCATCGACCAGTTCTACGGCGATACCGGGCGCTTCCCGGACAGCCTGGAACAGCTGGTGGAAAAGAAGTACCTGCGCGCAGTGCCGATCGATCCCATCACCGAACAGAATGACAGCTGGGTCATCGTCCCGCCGGAGGATCCGGGCAAGGGGGGGGTGGCAGACATCAAGAGCGGAGCGCCCGGCAATGACCGCAGCGGCAAGCCTTATTCGGAATGGTAGGCAGCACGGCTTCACCTACGCCAGCGTCGCGATCCTGGTGGCGGTGATCGGCCTGGTGGGGGCGATGTCGCTGCGCCTTGGCGTGACGGTGCAGCGCGCTGCCGCCGAGCAAGCCTTGCTCGATATCGGCATGGAGTACAGCAATGCCCTGGCCAGTTATGCGGCCGCCACACCGGCCGGGCAGCCCAACTATCCGCATTCCTTCGCCGAGCTGCTGAAAGACCCGCGCTTCCCGCAATTGCGGCGCCATCTGCGGCGCGTGTATGTCGATCCGATGACGGGCAAGGCGGAGTGGGGGCTGGTGAAGGCGACCGAAAATGGCGGCATCCTGGCGATCTACAGCTTGTCGAAGGCGGCGCCGATCAAGATCGGCAACTTCCCGTCGCGCTTCGTGGCGTTTGAAGGCAAGGCCAGCCTGAGCGACTGGAAATTTACCGGCGAGGGCGTGCAGATGCCGGGCATCAAGGGCGCGGATGGCCAGCAGCCCGGCCAGCCGGCCAAGCCCGGCACCGGCCTGCCGGCGGGCACGCAGCCGGGGATGCAGCCAGGCATGCAGCCAGGCATGCAGCCCGGCGGCCTGGGCACCGGCCAGCCGCAGCAACCGGGCAAGCCGTCGACGCCGTCCACACCGCAGGAACCGCCGCGGCCAGCCGAACCGGAACCCGAGCCGCCGCAGGAACCGCAAGAACCGCCGAAGGAAACACGGCAAGAGCCGCCGCAAGAGCTGCAGGAGCAAGAGCAGGCGGAGGAGCCAAGGCGCGAAGCGCCGCCGGCGCCGCCAATGCGTCGCTGACGCGGCCGGGCCGTCGCAGACTTAGCTGGCGCGGCGCTTGAAGTCGCGCAGGCGGAAGCCGAGCGCGAACAGGGTGCCGAAATACACCAGGATGCAGCCGCCGATCACCAGGAATAGGGCGCCCGCCCGCAACAGCGCATGGCCGCGCATGCCCAGCCAATCGAATTGCTGCGCGCCGAACCAGCCCACCACGCCCATCAGGACGACGGCCACCAGCAGGCGGACAAAGAATTTCGGCCAGCCCGGTTGCGGCGCATAGATGCCTTTCTGGCGCAGGCCGCGGAACAGCAGGGCGGCATTGAGCAACGCCGCCACACTGATCGACAACGCCAGCCCCGCCACCTGGAATTGCCAGACGAAGACCAGGTTCATGAGCTGTGTCGCCACCAGGGTGATGATGCCGATGCGCACCGGGGTACGCACGTCCTGGCGCGCATAGAAAGCCGGCGTCAGCGATTTCACCAGGATGATGCCGACCAGGCCCACCGCGTAGGCCAACAGCGGTTGCGCCGACATCACGGCGGCAAAGTCAGTGAACTTCCCGTTGTGGAACAGGGTCGCGATCAGCGGCAACGCCAGCACGGCGATGCCCACCGCCGCCGGCATCGCCAGCAGGAAGGTCAGGCGCAATCCCCAGTCCAGCAAGGCGGAGTATTCCGTATGGTCCTGTTCCTGGCTGGCCTTGGACAGGCTGGGCAGCAGGATGGTGCCCAGCGCTACGCCAAGCAGGGCGTTCGGGAATTCCATCAAGCGGTCGGCAGCGGTCAGCCAGGAGACGCTGCCTTCCTGCATCCAGGATGCGTACGTGGTGTTGATCATCAGGCTGATTTGCGCGACCGAGACGGCAAACAGGGCCGGGATCATATTCTTCAGCATGCGGCGTACGCCCGGATCGGCCAGGCCGGCGCGCGGATTCCAGGACAGGCGCGGCAGCATGCCGATCTTCACCAGCGAAGGCAGCTGGATCGCCACCTGAAGCACGCCGCCCACCATCACGGCGATGGCCATGGCGTACACCGGCTGCTTCAGGTGCGGCGCCAGGAACAGGGCGGCCGCGATAAAGGAGAGGTTGAGCAGGACCGGCGTGAAGGCCGGGATCTTGAACTGGCGCCAGGTATTCAATACGCCGCTGGACAGCGCGACGAAGGACATGCAGGCGATGTAGGGGAACATCAGGCGCGTCATCCAGACGGCGGCGTCGAACGATTCCGGGTCCTTGCTCAAGCCCGAGCCGATCAGGTAGATGAACAGCGGCGCGCCTATGATACCGACCACGCTGGTGAGCAGCGTGGCCCAGACCAGGACGGTCGCCACATGGTCGACCAGGGTGCGGGTGGCTTGTTCGCCCTGCTTGCTTTTATATTCTGCCAACATTGGCACGAATGCCTGGGAAAAGGCGCCTTCGGCAAACAGGCGGCGCAACAGGTTGGGGATGCGGAAGGCAATGTAGAATGCGTCGGTCAAGCCGCCCGCGCCGAACGCGCGGAAGAACAGGATTTCGCGCAGCAGTCCCGTGATCCGGGACAGCATTGTCATACTGGAAATGGCAGCGAGGGTCTTGAGCAAGTTCATGGGCGCTGATTATAGCGAAAGCGGCAACGTCCCGACATTTTGAATTGCCCTGGCAGCAAAACCCCGTTATAATTTAAGGCTGTACAGAATTCAGTAAGGCAGGCAACGACGTTCAGCCGGCTCTGAAAACACCGCACCGGTTTGGCAAACGCTATTGTTTGCAAACGAACTTTGACAACGAATTAGGATTCTCAAATGGCAAATACCGCACAAGCGCGCAAACGCGCTCGTCAAGCAGTCAAGCAAAACGCTCACAACTCCGCCCAGCGTTCGACCCTGCGTACCGCGATCAAAGCTGTTCGCAAGGCTATCCAGGCTGGCGACAAAGCTGCTGCGACCACCATCTTCCAGGCTTCCGTGTCGACCATCGACTCGATCGCTGACAAGAAAATCATCCACAAGAACAAGGCCGCTCGTCACAAGAGCCGTCTGGCAGCTGCCCTGAAGGCACTGTCCGCCTAAGTTCGTGTGCTGGCGGCATTAGCCGCCAAACAGGTGCACCGGAATAACCCGCATGGCATTGCGCCATAGCGGGTTTTTCGCTTTGTGCTCAGCGCATGGACAGGTCGTCCGGCGACACTTCCATCCATTCGCCCGGCAGCAGTGGGTGGCTGGCCAGGGAAATGCCGCCGATGGCCGAGCGCACCAGACGCAGGGTAGGGTGGCCGATGGCCGCGGTCATGCGCCGCACCTGGCGGTTCTTGCCCTCCTGTAAAGTGAGCGCCAGCCAGGACGTCGGCTGGTCCGCGCGCTGGCGGATCGGCGGGTTGCGCGGCCACAGCCAGGCCGGTTCGGCGATGCGCACCGCCTTGCAGGGCTGGGTGGTGAAGTCGCCCAGGTCGAGCGGCGCCTGCAGGCGGGCCAGGGCGGCGGCGTCCGGCATGCCTTCCACCTGCACCAGGTAAGTCTTGGCTTCCTTGCGGTCGGGGTGGGCGATCTTGTGCTGCAGCTTGCCGTCGTCGGTCATCAGCATCAAGCCTTCGCTGTCGTAATCGAGGCGGCCGGCGGGATAGACGTTGGGAACGGTGATGTAGTCGGCCAGGGTTTGCTTATCTCCGGACGGCGAAAACTGGCACAATACCTGGAAAGGTTTATTGAAAAGTATCAGAGGCATAGCCGGGATTGTAGTCGTAAAAGCATGGCGCCCAGTAAAATACTGGTGCATAATGTGGAACGCCAGTGTCTTATGTCTTATAGAAGACTGCGAAAAACCCTTCTTCGGAGAACACGATGTACCAACATATCAAAGTACCTGCCGACGGCCAGAAAATCACCGTCAATGCCGACTTTTCCCTGAACGTACCGGACACCCCGATCATTCCTTACCTGGAAGGCGACGGTACCGGCGTGGACATCACCCCGGTGATGATCAAGGTGGTGGACGCGGCGGTTGCCAAGTCTTACGGCGGCAAGCGCAAGATCAGCTGGATGGAGATCTTCGCGGGCGAGAAGTCGACCAAGGTGTACGGCCCCGACGTGTGGCTGCCGGAAGAGACCTTGAAGGTACTGAAGGACTATGTGGTGTCGATCAAGGGCCCGCTGACCACCCCGGTGGGCGGCGGCATCCGTTCCCTGAACGTGGCCCTGCGCCAGGAGCTGGACCTGTACGTCTGCCTGCGCCCGGTGCGCTACTTCAAGG
>CAMLRG010000008.1 GCA_946482335.1 uncultured Duganella sp.
GCGCGCCGCGTCGCGGCTGACGCCCAGCCGGTCGAACAGCAATTCCCAGGCGGTGATGGCGGTCAGCGGCAGGGCGGCCGCTTCCGCGAAGCTGAGCTTGCCAGGCTTGTGGCCCACGATGCGTTCGTCCACCAGGTGCAGCTCGGCATTGGTGCCGGCGCGGGTCAGGGCGCCCACATACCAGACCTGGTCGCCCGGCTGGAACAGGCTGACCCCGGGGCCGACGGCGCGCACGATGCCGGCGGCATCCCAGCCCAGCACCTTGTCTTCACCGGCAGCCGGGGCGACGTTGCGCCGGATCTTGGTATCGACCGGATTGACGGAAATTGCCTGGATCTCGACCAGCAAATCGCGGCCGGTGGCGACTGGGGCGGGCAGCTCAACGTCGAGCAAAGCGTCGGGATGGTCGATGGGCAGGGAGGCGCGGTAGGCGACAGCTTTCATAGTGGTCTCTTTCCTAAGATGGCAATGCCTGCATCTTGCGCTACGGCGGCTTCAAGAAAAAGATTAAAATTGCCGAAACACTTTCAATGAAATGCGGGAAATGCTGCGCCTGGATGATCTCGAAGTTTTCGTGAGTACGGCCGACCGCGGCAGCCTGTCGGCAGCTGCGCGTGCGCTCGACATTTCGCCGGCCTTGGCGAGCGCCGCGCTCAAGCGGCTGGAAGATGCGCTGCAATTGCGCCTGCTGGCCCGTACCACCCGTTCCTTGCGGTTGACGGCAGAGGGGGAGCAGTATTTGCGCCACGCGCGCGAAGCGCTGCGCCAGTTGCGCGAAGGGCATGACGCGATCCGCCAGGACCAGCAAGAGCTGGCCGGCTTGCTGAAGATTTCCATGCCGTCCGACTTGGGGCGCAATGTCTTGCTGCCCTGGCTCGATGCTTTCCAGGCCGTGCACCCGGCCATTGCCTTGCAGCTGTTTGTCAGCGACCGCGTCGCCGATATGTACCGCCAGCCGGTCGATCTGGCCCTGCGCTATGGCAAGCTGGACGATTCCAGCATGGTGGCCATGCCGATCGCCCCCGGCAACCGGCGCGTGCTGGTGGCGGCGCCGCATTATCTGCAGCAGCACGGCACGCCGGCCAACCTGGATGAATTAGCGCAGCACAATTGCCTGCGTTTTGCATTGGATGAAGTGTTGTATGACCGCTGGGCCTTCCCCGCCCAGGGCAAGGTGGTGCAAGTCAGGGGCAACCGCAGCAGCGATGATGCCGATCTGGTGCGCCGCTGGGCGGTCGCAGGCGAGGGGATTGCCTACAAATCACGGCTGGACGTGACCGCCGACCTCAAGGCCGGCCGCTTGCGGCTGCTGCTACCAGATGTAATGGGTGAAGAGGTGCCATTACAGCTGGTTTGCATGCATCGCTCGCAGGTCACGCCCATCGTGATTCGTTTGCGCGACTATTTGCGCGCGCAGTATGAACAGCTGTGCCAGACTGCACCGTAAGCTTAGTGGGCCTTGGAGAAGATCAGCAGCCAGCGGCTGAACAGCAGCACTTCCAGGTGGCCCGGCTGCACGCCGGTATCGCATTCGATGATCGGGTTCACAGCATAGAAGCGCTTGCGGAAGTCGCGGCACACCAGCACTTCACGTTTGCCGAAGCGAACCAGGAAAGACATAGGGGCATATTCCAGGCCAAAGCGGGAGCCGAAGGTGCTGTTCATAGTGGTCATGACGAATTCCTTTTGCTGTGATGTGTTTAACGAGTGATTAGAATAACACAAATACTGTATGAATCAACAGTACTGGATGAAAAATCAGGTTTTTTTATCAAGCGTTGTATGAGAGCTACGATCCGTCTTCCTTTGCACTTGCTGGCCGGGATGGCCTTGCTGATCCTTGCCACCGCGGCCTTCCACACCATTGCCGGGGCCGCAATCGGTCCGGGCGCCCGGCTGGCGGCGCTCGACGTCGCGTTGGCGCATTGGCTGCATGCCCGCGCCACTGAGCCACTGACTTCCCTGCTGCTGGCGGTCAGCCATTTGCATAGCATGGCCGGGATCGCCTTCCTGTCCCTGCTGTTTGCCTGGCACCTGTGGCGGCGGCAGGCGCATTACTGGATGCTGACGCTGCTGCTGACGGTGCCGCCGGGCATGGTGCTGAATGTGCTGCTCAAGCACAGTTACCAGCGGATGCGGCCCAGCTTCGACGCACCGCTGCTGAGCTTGCCGACCTACAGCTTCCCCAGCGGCCATGCCTTGGCGGCGACCGTCTTTTACGGCCTGCTGGCCTGCTATCTGTGGACGCGGGCGCGCGGTGCCGGGCAGCGCGCGGCCGTGGCAGCCGGCGCCGTGGCCATGGTGGCGCTGGTGGCATTCAGCCGGCTCTACCTCGGCGTGCACTTCCTCACCGACGTGCTGGCGGGCGTGGCGGAAGGGCTGGGCTGGCTGGCGGTGTGCGTGACGGCGGTATCGAGCTTACGGCGGCACCGGGAGCGTCCATGACGCGCATGGCCGTGATCGTCAACGCCGGTGCCGGCCAAGGCTACAATCCTGCCTGGCGCGAGACGCTGGCGGCGCGCTTTGCAAGCCGCGGGCTGGATGCCGACATCACGTTGGCGGCCGACACCAACCATTTGATGGAGGCGGCGCGCCTGGCCGTGGCCGGTGGCGCGCGCATCGTGGTGGCGGGCGGCGGTGACGGCACCGTCAATGCGGTTGCTTCGGTCGTGCTGGACAGCGGCGCAGTGTTCGGCGTGCTGCCGATGGGGACCTTGAACCATTTCGCGCGTGATTTGCGCATCCCATCCCAGCTCGACGCGGCGATCGCCACGCTGGCCGCCGGCCATGTGGCACGGGTCGACGTGGGCGAGGTGAATGGCCGCATCTTCCTGAACAATTCCAGCCTGGGCCTGTACCCGGACATCGTGCGCGACCGCCAGCGGCAACAACGCCGCCTTGGGCGCGGCAAGTGGACGGCGTTCGGCTGGGCAGTCCTGGCGGCCATGCGGCGCTATCCTTTCCTCAGCGTGCGCTTGACCGTGGGCGCGGCCGGGCATGCGCGGCGCACGCCTTTCGTCTTCATCGGCAATAATGCATACCATATGCAAGGCTTCAATATCGGCGAGCGGGCCAGCATCGATGGCGGTGCGCTGAGTGTGTATGTGGCGCAGCGGCCGACGCGCTACGGCTTGCTGAAACTGGCCTTGCGGGCCTTGTTCGGCCGCTTGCGCCAATCGCGCGAATTCGACGTGTTCGAGGCGGCCGAACTGGCGATCGACACCCGCCGTCGGCGCCTGCGGGTGGCGACCGACGGCGAAGTGACGGTGATGGCGCCGCCGCTGCGCTACCGCATCCGGCCGGCTGCGTTGCCGGTCATCGTGCCGCTGCGGCAGGAGGGATGATGCGTACCCTGGTCCATATCTCCGATCTGCATTTCGGGCGCGTGGATAATGCGTTGCTGGCGCCGCTGCGCGAAGTGATCGGCGATTTGCGGCCGGACGTGGTGGTGGTGTCGGGCGATTTGACCCAGCGCGCGCGCAGTGCCCAGTTCCGCCAGGCGCGGCATTATCTCGATACCCTGCCCAAGCCGCAGATCGTGGTGCCCGGCAACCATGACATCCCATTGTATAACGTGGCTGCGCGCTTCTTCCGCCCACTGGTCAAGTACCGCCGCCATATCACACGTGACCTGGCGCCGGAATTTATCGACGATGAGATTGCCGTCCTGGGCTTGAACACGGCGCGCTCGCTGACCTTCAAGGATGGCCGCGTGAACCGGCGCCAGGTCGATTACCTGCGGCAGCGCTTCGCCCGCCTGCCGCGCAGCATCACGCGGGTGGTGGTGACCCACCATCCCTTTGACTTGCCGCAGCATATGGACCGCGGCGACCTGGTGGACCGGGCGCCAATGGCGATGGATGTGTTTGCGCGGTGCGGCGTAGACTTGCTGCTGGCGGGGCATTTGCACACCAGCCATTCGCACAATACGTCTGAGCGCTACGAGATCGATGGCTACGCGGCCTTGGTAGTCCAGGCCGGCACCGCCACGTCCACCCGCAGCCGTGGCGAAACGAATTCCTTCAATGTCCTGCGCGTGCAGCACGACGGGATCCAGGTGGAACGTTATGGGTGGATCGAAGGCAGCGGCTTCACCCTCGCCAATACCGACGACTTCTGCCGCCGCGGCGGGGTGTGGCTTCCTGCCGCTCAGTAGAGCCCAAATGCCCGGCCTGACAGTGCGAAAAGGCCGCCAATCAGCACGGTCATCAGGCCAAATATCAGCCGGTACAACATGTCGAACTTTGCATCGAGTCGATCGAAGCGGGCATCGATCCTGCTTTCCATCCTGTCGAGTCTGCTTTCCATCCTGTCGAGACGTTTGACGATCTCTTCCACAATTATTTCCAGGCGAACCACGCGCGTGACGATACCTGCATGGTCATCGCCACGCGGGGACTTGTCAAGCGAGGTGGGCGGTTCGTGGTCGCTCATGGTTCTTTCAGCCTAGCCAGCGGGGCGGCGCGTGGCTTGATGCCGATCAAACCTCAGAGCCAGTAGTCCCACACCCGCGCCAGCCATTCCTTGAGGCGGGTGGTGAGTGGCCGTTTGTTCCAGGAAGCCAGGGTGACTTCGGTAGAGTTGCGCAAGTCTTCCTTGAACGCCTTTTCCATCTCCAGCCCGAACACATCGCCCATCACGATCACGTTCATTTCGCTGTTGTGCAGGAAGCTGCGGCGGTCGAGGTTGGTCGAGCCGACGGTAGACCATACGCCATCGATCACCACCGTCTTGGCATGCAGCACGGACAGTTTAAGCTCGTAGATCTGCACGCCAGCCTCCAGCAGCGGCTGGTAGAACGCCCGTCCTGCGTGGAATACCAGGCCGCTGTCCGACACGCTGGGCAGCACCAGCTTCACGGCGACCCCGCGCCGGGCGGCATCGACCAGCGCTTGCAAGGTCTGGTCATCCGGCACGAAATAAGCGCAAGTGATGTGGACCGATTTCTTCGCTTCCTGGATTGCCAGCAGCAAAGCCTTGTAGATTTCGAAGCGGCCGTTCGGCCGCGAACCCAGCACCCGCACCACCTTGTCGCCCGCGGGCGCCACGTCGATAAAGTATTTCGCATCGCGCAAGTCGTCCGCATCCTGCTCGATCCAGGTTTGCACGAACAGCCACTGCATGGCTTGCACGGCCGGCCCTTCGATCCGCACATGGGTATCGCGCCAGCCGACGTCGTCCGCATCCTTCGCCCGCCCCGGCCCGGAACCGCCACCGGAGCCGCCGCCGGAGCCGCCGCCGCCGCTCCCGCCCGAACGGGAGCGGAAGGGCGAGCTCTTGGAATAGGTATCGCTGATATTGATGCCGCCGGTGAAGCCCACCTTGCCATCCACGATCAGCATCTTGCGGTGGTCGCGGTTGTTCAGCTTCCAGCCATTGCCGCGTGCCTTGGCCGGGTTGACCGGATTGAAGGCCAGCAGCTTCACGCCCCCCGCGCGCATATGCTCGAAGAATTCCTGCGGCACGCCGAGCGTGCCGACGCTATCGTAGATGACATTGACCGTCACGCCTTCACGCTGCTTCCGGATCAGCAGGTCGGCAAACTTCATGCCCAGCTCATCCTGGTCGAAGATATAGGTTTCGAAATTGATGTGGTCCTTGGCGGCGGCAATCGCTTTCATCATTTCCGCCATGGTTTGCGGACCGTCGAACAGCAACTGCACTTTGTTACCGGCGATCAGCGGCACGCCGGTAGCGGCTTCCTCGAGCGCGGCTTGGGCCTTCATGTCCAGCGAGGATTTGGCCCAGCGCTTCTTCAGCAATTGCTCGCTGGTCTGGCGCGGCAGCTTGCCGGCGGACGTGCGCACTTCCGGCACCGCGCTGGCGCCCGCCTTGGTGCGATCCGAATCGACTTCCGGCAGCGAAGCGCAAGCCAGCAGCGTCCAGCTCGCGAGAGTAATAGCCAGCCAGCGACTTGCCTTCATAGTTCCTCCGAAGGCCCAGTCTAAGACAGCAGCGCACGTTTGGTTTGTACGCTGCCGTACACAACTAGCTGTAGTTCAGCCGGGCTGCCTCGCGCCGCAATTCGCCGCGGAAATCCGGGTGGGCGATGCCAATCAGCGCCTCGGCCCGTTGCTTGGCGGACTTGCCGCGCAACTGGGCCACGCCGTACTCGGTCACCACATAATTGATGTCGTTCTTGCTGGTCGTGACGTGGGTGCCGGGCGAGAGCGTCGGCACGATGCGCGAAATGCTGCCTTCCTTGGCGGTGGACGGCAGCACAATGAAGGATTTGCCGCCGCGCGAACGGTTGGCCGCCCGCACGAAGTCGACCTGGCCGCCGGTGCCGGAATAGGGCAGGTGGCCCAGGCTTTCGGAGCCGCACTGGCCCAGCAGGTCGATTTGCAGGCTGGCATTGATCGAGACCAGCTTGTCGTTCTGGCCGGCGATATACGGGTCGTTGGTGAAACTGACCGGATGCATTTCCAGCATCGGGTTGTGGTGCATGAAGTCGTACAGCTTGCGCGAGCCCAGCGCAAAGGTGGCCACCATGCGGCCCGGCATGAATGACTTGCGCCGGTTGGTCACGGCACCGGCTTCCACCAGCTTGAGGATGCCATCGCCGATCATTTCCGTATGGATGCCGAGATCCTGCTTGCCCGTCAGCTGCATGACCACCGCGTCCGGAATGCCGCCATAGCCGATCTGCAAGGTCGAGCCATCCTCGATCATCGGCGCCACATGCGCGGCAATCGCTTCCTGCACCGGGCCAATGGTTGGCAAGCCGACTTCCAGTACCGGCTCGTTGCTTTCGACCACGGCCGTCACCTGCGAAATATGGATGTGGCACTGACCATGCGCGAACGGCACGTTGGGGTTGGCTTCCAATACGATGACACGCGCCTTTTGCAGGGCCGCCATGGTGTAGTCAGCGCCCAGGCTGAGCGCGAAATTGCCATGCTCATCCATCTCCGACGCCAGGGCGAACACCACGTCGGCCGCCATCTGCCCGCGCTCGATCAGCGCCGGGATTTCCGAGAAATACGCCGGGATGAAGTCGGCCCAGCCGCCATGCCCGGCCGGCCGCGATGCGCCGCCGAAGAACAGTGCGCAGTGGCGCACATGGTGGGCCGTCTCCTGGTCGAAATAGCCGTACTTGCGCATGGCCAGGATTTGCGCCACCTGTACGCCACGGAAATTGCGGCGCTGCGCCGACAGCTCATGCAGCAAGGTGGGCGGCTCACCGGCGCCGGTCGGCACGATGATCATATCGCCATCGCGCACGAGGCGGATGGCGTCGGCGGCGCTGCAACGCTTGCTGGACATGGGGGTCTCCGATGGTTTTGTTTGTGTGCGCACAGATTGCATGACTGTGCTTACCCTAAGCTGACAAGTATGAAAGCTCTTGTCATCCTGCTCATGTTGCCCGCGCTGGCGCTGGGACAGGCCAGGGAACCGCCGGCGGCACAGGGCGTCCAAGTCTATGGCGTGGCCGATGCCGGCGTGGTGCTGGAACGCGGCTGCAAGGAAAACTGCGCCAACGCCAAATTGTCGCCAGGTATTTCCGAAGGGTCGCACGTGGGCATCACCGGTCGCGAACCGCTGGGCAGCAGTGGCGCTTCCGCCGTGTTCACGCTGGAAGGCGGGGTGGAGAATGACAGCGGCCGCTCGGAAGAGGGCCGCGTGCTGGGCCGCCAGGCCTGGGTCGGCCTCGATGGGTCGTGGGGCGCGCTGACCCTGGGACGCCAGTACAATCTGCAATACGAAGCGCTGGCCGGCGTGGCCGATCCCTTCCACGGCGGCCTGGCCGGCACCGCGACCAACCTGATGGGCTATACCGCCAAGCGTTACGACAACGCGGTCAAATACCGCACCCCGGCCGGCCGCAACTGGAGCGCCAGCGCCATTTACAGCTTTGGCGAATCGGCCTTCAGCACGGCGCGCAACCGGGCCTACGGCGCCACGCTGGGCTATGCCAACGGCATATTCAATATCCGCATCGCCCACCAGCGCAAACGCAACCCGATCGAAGCGGTCGGCACCACGCAGCCGGTGGATCTATCGGCGCGCAATACCCTGGTGGCGGCCAACCTCAACGTCGGCGCCGCCACCGTGTTCGCGGCGTACGGCATCAACCGCGGCCTGGGCAGTTCGCCCTGGGACCCGGCCAACCCGTACGGTGCCCTGGTGCTGTCCACCCCTTCGCTGTACAGCCACGATATGCTGGCCGGCCTGTCGTACACCAGCGGCCGCGCCACCTACATGTTCTCCTTCATCCACAAGGATGACCGCAGCCCGCCCAACCAGGATGCCGACCAGGCCGCCATTGGCATGACGTACGCGCTGTCCAAACGCACCGCGCTGCACGCATCGTTCGCCCACATCCGCAACCGCAACGGCGCCCCTTATACGGCCGGCACCGCCAGCGAAGCCGGCAAGGGCAACCGCGCCATCACCTTCGGCCTGCGCCACGCTTTCTGATGTGCTACATTCCTCAGCTGGAACTTTCAGCGGGGAACACTATGTATTTGACTTACTTCAATGGGAACTGGGCGGAAGGCAATGCGCCGCTGTTCGGTGCGATGGACCACAGCGTCTGGCTCGGCTCGTCCGTCTTCGATGGTGCGCGCGCCGTGCGCGGCAAGCTGCCCGACTTGCGGCCGCACCTGGAGCGCGTGGTGCGCTCGGCCACCAGCCTGGGCCTGGAATGCCCGCTCAGCGTGGACGAGATGGAACAGCTGGTGAAGGAGGGCGTGGCCCGCTTCCCGGCCGATGCCGAATTGTATATCCGCCCGCTGGTGTTCGCGACCGACGGCTTGCTGATCCCGGTAGCGGACAAGGCCGCGTTCGCGCTGACCCTGTTCGATGCGCCACTGCCGCCGTTCACCGGCTTTTCCGCCTGCCTGTCGGCCATGCGCCGCCCCGATCCCGACATGGCGCCGACCGATGCCAAGGCGTCCGCGCTGTACGCCAATTCGACCCGCGTGCTGCGTGAAGCCAAGGAGCGCGGCTGTGACAATGCGGTAGTGTGCGACAGCCAGGGCAACGTGGCGGAGTTCGCCACGGCCAACCTGTTCTTCGTCACGCCGGAGGGCAAGGTGGTGACGCCGGCCCTGAATGGCACCTTCCTGGCGGGCATTACGCGCGCCCGCGTGATCCGGTTGCTGGCCGGGGCCGGTATCGAAGTCGAGCAGCGCACGGTCAAGCCGGCTGAGCTCGATAGCGCCATCGAAATCTTCAACACCGGCAATTTCGGCAAGGTGATGCCCTGCGTGCGCTACAACGGCCGCGCCTTGCCGGCGGGACCGGTGGCGGCCAAGGCGCGCGAGCTGTACTGGGCCTTTATTGAGCGCGGCGCGTAGGCGCTTTCAGGTCCGGCCCGGGTTTGCCGGGCGGCGCGGCGGGCGCCGCCGCCACGCCGCCGCAATCGGCACTGAGCCAGCGGCCGGAGCCCTCCACCAGCATGGTTTGCGGCTTGCCGTGGGCTGAACTGTTGACGTTCATGCGCATGCTGTAAGCGGTATCGCCATTGAAGATCACCTGGCCATTGCCACTGGACGGGGGCCGGGTGCAATTGAACGTCACGTTCACGCCGCCCGGCACCGGCGTGCGCGTGGTGCTGCATTGGCCGGGCTGGCCGGATGGCAGCTCCTGTTTTTCCGCCATGTCGCGCGTCATGCAATAGGTCAGCTTGACGCCGCCATCGTCGCCCAGGTTCATGCTGACGCCATGGCGCGCCATCATCTGTTCCATGGCCTTGCGCTGCTCGGGCGCCATATTGGCCATCTGCTGCTGGGCCGCCGCCATGACCGCCATGGTCTCCGGGCTGGCCGACGCGATGCGGTTGCTCAACTCCCACAAGCCCGGCTTCAAGGACTGCGCGCAGACGGGCAGGGCGGCGCAGCACAGCAACATCATGGCGGTCTTTTTCATGGCGGTTCCTCAGCCTTGCGGTTGGCGTGGCTCGGCCACGAAGATTTCCACGCGGCGGTTGCGCGCGCGGCCGGCCGCATCGTCGTTCGAGGCGATCGGTTCCTGTTCGCCGCGGCCTTCGATCACGACACGGGTCGGCGACACGCCGCGTGACGCCAGGTAGTCGCGCGTATGGGCCGCGCGTTCCACCGACAGCGGCTGGTTGACGCTGCTGCTGCCGGTGCTGTCGGTATGGCCGACGATGCTGACCGTGGTGGCCGGATTCTCGTTCAGCGTGGTGGCGAAGCGGTCCAGGATGGGGCGGAAGTCCGGCTTGATGTCGGAACGGTTGGTGTCGAACGAGATATCGCTCGGGATTTCCAGTTTCAGCCGGTTGTCGCCGGTCTGCGTCACCTGGACGCCGGTGCCCCGGGTGGCTTGCTCCATCTGCTGCTTTTGCGCTTCCATGCGTTTGGACCAGACGTTGCCGACCACCGCGCCCACTGCCGCGCCGAGCACGGCACCGCCGGCGGCGCGCTTGCCGCCGCCCGGCCCGGTGGCGGCGCCGAGCACGGCACCGATCCCGGCCCCCACGCCGGCACCGGTGGCGGTGCCGCGCTGGGTCGCATCCATGTCCGCACAGCCGGTCGTGGTGAGCACGGCAATCAGCAAGGCGGCGAGGGTCTTGTTAGGCATGAACTTCTCCTTCAAAAAAATTGTAGCGCGAAAAAAAGCGGGACGGGTCCTGCGCCGCAGTCCCGCCCCGTGCGTGGATGCCGGCTGCGCCGGCTCACTAGATGCCGCGTCCGCTGATAAGACGCAGCAGGATCATGATGACGGCCACCACCAGCAGGATATGGATGAAGCCCCCCACAGTGTAGGAGGTCACCAACCCCAGCAGCCACAAGATGATGAGTACGACCGCAATGGTATAGAGCATGATGTTTTCCTCTCATATTCGGAAGTCCTGGCTGCATTATTGCCGGGTCTGGAGGCGCCCTCTGTACGATGCCGAACACCGGCGCGATGCGCGATCAGCGCCGCTGCAGGCGGCCCTTGACCACCTT
Organism: uncultured Duganella sp.; assembly: GCA_946482335.1. The sequence continues at coordinate 10,920 of CAMLRG010000008.1, forward strand.
CACGCGGTCGCCTTCCTGCCAGCTGGCCGAGCTGCTGGTCACGGTGCGCACCTTGCCATCGTCCATCCGCACGCGCACCTGGTAATGGGTGGTGGCCTTCATATTGCCTTCCACCTGGTTGCCGACCACCGCGCCGCCGACGGCGCCGGCCACCGTGGCCAGCTGGCGCCCATGGCCGCCGCCGATCTGGTTGCCCAGCAAGCCGCCGACGATGGCGCCGCCGGCCGCGCCCAGGCCGCTGCCTTCGCCGCGCTGGGTAATGGTGCGCACCGACTCCACCACGCCGCAGCTGTGGCAGATGGCGGGTGCTGGTGCCGCGGCGGCGCGCCGTGCCGGCGCCGTTGCTACCGGGCGCGCTTCGGCATCCCGCGCCGCGCCGCTTGGCCGCTCGGCCGCCGCGCCGCCGCCACCGCCATAGCTGCCGCCGCCGGAATTGCCGGCGCTATCGCCCGCCGCGCGGCCGGCCGCGGCATAGCTGGCCGGCGGCGGCGGTGGACCCATGTCCTGGGTTGCCACCGGCACCGGCGCGTCGGCGACCGGCGGCCCCATGGTGGCGCCGGACTTGGGCAGCCAGCCCATCATGGCGGCAATGCCCACGCCGCAGAACAGGATCACGGCGATGGCGGCGATCAACAGCATCGGGTGGGTGGCATATTTTTTGATAGATGGTTCCATGTTGTAATTCCTTTCCTGATGGATAAACGCATTGTGGAGGGCGGGCCGCCGGGGTTCCGTGCGTCAGCGTACATACAGCGCTTTTAATAGCCGCTACGCTCCGCCTAAACTCCACCAGGCTGACGGCAATGACCCTGAATCTTCATACCGTTCCAAGCAGTGAATCGCCACCACCGCGCATCGGCAACCGCCTGCTGGCCAACTTGCCGGAAGACGACCTCGAACACCTCGAGGGCTTGTGCGAACTGGTGGAACTCGAGGCCGGGGAAACCCTGTTCGACGCCGGCCAGGCCATCGATGCCATCTATTTCCCGCTCGATACCCTGGTCTCGCTGCTGGCGGTGGCCGAAGGCCGCATGACGCTGGAAGTCGGTTCGGCCGGGCGCGAAGGCATGGTGGGCGCTTCGGTGGCCCTGGGCCAGCGCATGGCGCAAGTGCGCGCCGTGGTCCAGCGCAGCGGCCATGCGCTGCGCATGGAAGCGGACGACTTCATCGCCGAATTCGCGGCCATGGAATCGCTGCAGCACCTGTTGTACCGCTATACCGACAGCTTGCTGGCGCAAGCCATCCAGATCGCCGTGTGCAGCCGTTTCCACGTGCTGGAAGCGCGGCTGGCGCGCTCGCTGCTGGTCACGCGCGACCGTTTGCAATCGGACCGTTTCCACATGACCCATGAATTCCTGGCCCACGCGCTGGGGGTGCGGCGCGTCGGCGTCACCAAGGCGGCCAGCGCCCTGCAAGGGCAGGGCTTGATCAGCTACAGCCGGGGCAATATCGAGATATTGGACCCGGCTGGGCTGGAAGCGGTGTCCTGCCATTGCTACCAGCAGGTGCGCGACCCGTCTTAACGGCGCGGCTTGTTGACCTGGTTGCCGATCACGCCCCCCACCACGGCACCGCCGACGGTCCCGGTGGTGGACCCGCCCGTCAGGACCGAGCCGGCGACGGCGCCGACACCGGCACCCACGGCCGTATTCTTATCCTGTTGCGACATCGAGGAGCATGCGCCCAGCCCCAGCAGGGCAGTCGCGATGGCGACGCGGGCGGCAATCTGATTGGTTTTCATGATGTTTCCTCCGTATCTTGGAATACAGCTCCAGCTTACGGGGAGGGGACCTGGGGATCTGTTCGCTATTTCACCGTGTAACGGTTTGTTACTTTTGCTGCTTGCCCGGCGGTGGCGCCTTGGGCTTGCTGCGGGCATCGGCCAGCAGGGCGGCGCAGCGGTTGTCGCCGTCGCCGCCGGCGCTGATCAAGGGCGCCAGGGCGGCCGCCGGCGCGGCCAGCGCGCCCAGCGCGATGGCGCCGCCGGCGCGCATGGCGATCACGCCCTTGTCGATGTCGACGTCGGGTTGCTTGAAGGTGCCGCGCACGTAAATCGGCGCGCGCAGCGAAATGATGCGCATGCCCTTGGTGTCGGGCTTCAGCGTCAAGTCGATCTTTTCATTGGCCAGGTTGACGGCGCCATGGATGTGGATGGTGGCATCGTCGGTGTCGGCAATGAAGTAGCGCGTTCGCGCCAGGCCGTCGCGCACGCCGAAGTCGCCGGCCAGGCAGTTCAGGTGCACCGGCTTGTCGCCGAACAGCTTGGTCAGCACGATGTTGCCGATGTTTAAGCCCAACTGCTCGAGCAAGAGCTTGCTCACCGTGCCATCGTTGACCAGGGTTTTCACTTCGCCGTTGGCGTGGGCCAGCAGGCTCGCCACCGAATTGCCCTTGGCGCTGAGCTTGGCGGCGGCATTGATTTCACCGATGGTCGCCTGCTTGAGTTCAGGCAGCTTGGGCAACAGCTGGCGCAGCTTGATGTGGCGCGCATTGGCTTCCACCGTGGCGGCCACCGCCTCGCCGCTGCTGCCATCCAGGGTGGCCTTGGACGCCACCTGGCCGCCGGCAAAGTCGAAGTTGAGCGGCGTCAGGCGCAGCACGCCATCGTGCAAATGGAATTCCGTCTGCAGCTTGCTGAGCGGCAGCTCCTTGGTGCGCACAATGCGCTCGGCGCGGAAGCTGACGTCGGCGTCCAGCGCTTTCCAGCGCTCGGTGCGGAACGTTTCCACCGGCAGCAGCTTGCCGGCCGGCTGCACCGCCGCCACGCCGCGTTCGGCCTTGCTGGCATTGGAATCGGCCCCGATCAGCGGCCCCAGGTCGGCGAATTGCAACAGGCGCGAATGGACGGCGCCGGTCAACAGGCCGCGCGGCTGGCGCTGCTGGTAGGACAGGGTGCCGGCGATGTCGCTGTCGCCCACGCGGCCGGTGAATTTTTCGTAGGTCCACTGGCTGGCGCCCGGGGCCAGGTGGCCGCTCAGGCGGCCGGCCGTGGTGAAGGGCGGGGTTTCCGGCATCAGCAGCCCGGTCAACGGATACAGGCGGGCGGCCGAGGCGCCCGACACCTTCAACTGCACATCGATCGCCGCCAGCTGGGCCGGGTTGGTCAGGGTGCCTTCCGCCGCCACGCTGACCAGGCCGACTTTCGCATCGGCCTGGATCGGGAAGGGCAGGCTGGCGTCGCGCAAGGCCAGCACCGCGCCGGCCTTGCCCTTGCCGCGGATCTCCTGTTGCTGCCATTTGCCGTCGAGCGTCCAGCGCACGCCGTAGCGCGGATCGTTGTCCAGCGTGTCGACGTGGGCGGTGGCGGCGATGCGTTGCTGCGCATCGTCGAGCTGGATGGTGCCGCGCGTGAACACCAGCCGGTCCAATTCCATCCGCCATTCGGAGGGGGGACGCTTGGGCAAGGTCCAGTTGTTGCGGCCATCGGCCTGGCGCAGCAAGGCCAGCCGCGGCTCGTCGAAGCGCAATTCGGGGATGGCGATCTTGCGCCCCAGCAGGGCAAACGGGCTGAGCGAGAAGGCGATGGTGCGCGCGGCGGCCGTGTCGCCGGCGGCAATGCCGGGCGGATTGCCGACGTGGACATCATGGGCCACCAGGTGGGGCCAGGGGATATGGTCGCGCCAGCTGCGCGCCTGTGGCGGCAGGGCTTGCTTCTGCCAGGTCAGCGACAAGTCCCCGCGCAATTGCACCGGCCGCTGCAACGCTTCGCTGGCGCGGGCACCCAGCCAGGGACGGGCCCGGTTCCAGTCATAGTTCAACAGGACCACCAGGGCCAGCGCTGGCAAGGCCAGCAGCAAGCCCAGCACGGCCAGGCTGATCTTTGCGCGGCGTGAAAGTGTGTGTGCCATGCCGACAGCCTACACCGGCCGGCCCGACTTCAATGTGCGGCACCGTACTGAACCCAGCGGGGACAGCTTATATAACTGGCATACCCATTCGCTTTGAGGAGAACAACAATGGATACGCTGAACCGTTTGCCACTGTTGCCGACCATCTGTGCACTGTGCGTCATCGGCCTGGCCGGGTGCAGCAGCATGAAGACGCCAGCCACGGCCGAGGTCGCTTCGTCGCGCACGGCAGTGGAAGCTGCCGCCTCGACCGGTGCGCCGGAGCTGGCGCCGATGGAAATGGCGGCCGCACGCGACAAGATGTTGCGCGCCAACCAGGCACTGGCGGCCAAGGATTACCGCACCGCCCAGGACCTGGCGCAGCAAGCCCAGGCCGACGCCAAGCTGGCGCAAAGCAAGGCCAGCAGCGCCAAGGCCACCGAGGCCGCCAACAAGCTGCAGGAAGATATCCGCGTGCTGCGTGAAGAGCTGGAGCGCGCCAACAGCACCATGACTCGCTGAGAAAGGAGCCATCATGTTCAAGCCCATCTTTAAACCTGCCGCATTGGCGGCAGTGCTGGCGCTGGCCGCTTGCAGCACCACGCCCACCACCACCAGCGAACTCGAGACCGCACGCGCCAATTACGCGCAAGCCCAGGGCGACCCGCTGGTGGCCAAGTATGCGCCGCTGGAAATGGCGTCGGCCACCCGCGCGCTGGACCAGGCCAACACGGCCGCCGCGCGCAATGACAGCCTGGCCACGATCGACAAGCTGGCCTATGTCGCCAAACAGAAGATCGCCAGCGCCCAGGAAATCGCCAAGGCCAAGGCGGCCGATGAGCAGTTGAAGGACGCGGCGGCGCAACGCGACCAGGTGCGCTTGCAGGCGCGCACGGCCGAAGCGGAGCTCGCGCGCCAGAAAGCCGAGCAAGCCCGCAGCGACGCCCAGGCCGCGCAGAACCAGGCCGCCAGTGCCGAAGCGGCCACGCGCGACGCCCAGCAGCGCGCCGCCGCCCTGGCGCAGCAACTGGCCGACCTGCATGCCAAGGAGACCGAACGCGGCATCGTGATCACGTTTGGCGATGTGCTGTTCAACGTGGACCAGGCCAACCTGACGTCGCAAGGCATCGCCACCGCCCAGCGCCTGGCCGACGTGCTGCGCGACAATCCCGAGCGCACCGTGTTGATCGAAGGCTTTACCGACAGCACCGGCAGCGATGCCTATAACCTGCAACTGTCGCAGCGGCGCGCCGAAGCGGTGCGCCAAGCGTTGGGCGCGATGGGCATCGACCGTGCGCGGATTGAAACGCGCGGCTATGGCGAAGCCTATCCGGTGGCCAGCAATGCCACGGCCGGCGAGCGCCAGATGAACCGCCGCGTTGAAATCGTGCTGTCCGAAGCGGGCCGCCCCGTGACGACCCGCCGTTAACGAGGAGTTTCCATGATCGATAAAAACGCGATCCGCGCGGCGGCCCGCAATATGGCCGACGGTCCCGTGACCGAAGGCTATAAGGGCAACCGCGCCCTGGTGCTGCAATTGCTGAACGAAGCCCTGGCGACCGAACTGGTGTGCATCAACCGCTACAAACGCCACTACTACACGGTCACCGGGCTGGCCTATGCGTCCATCAAGGCCGAGTTCCTGCAGCATGCGACCGAGGAGCAGCAGCATGCCGATTGGCTGGCCGAGCGCATCGTCCAGCTCAACGGGGAGCCTGATTTCAATCCAGCAACGTTGCTCGACCGGAGCCATGCCGAGTATGATGACTCAAGGGAGGTGCAAGCGATGGTGCGGGCCAACCTGGTGGCAGAACGGGTGGCTATCGAGAGCTATCGCCAAATGATCGAACTGATTGGTGACAGCGACCCGACGACCAAGCAACTCTTGACGCAGATCATGGCGGTCGAGGAAGAACACGCCGACGATATGCGTGACCTTTTGGCTTAGCAACTCACTTACACAGAGGAGTCCTATCATGCTGGAACAGAACATCAGTACCGTCAATAACGATGTAAAAACCCTGGTCAAGGATGCCCAAGCCCTGTTCACGGCGGCCACGGCCCTGACCGGCGAAAAGGCCGACGAATTGCGCGGCCGCGGCATGAAGGCGCTGGACAGCGCCCTGGCCAAGGCGCACGAAGCGCAAGCCAGCGCCATTGCCGGTGCCAAGCACATGGCCAGCTCGACCGACGCCTATGTCAAGGAAAACCCCTGGCGTTCGATCGCCGTGGCAGCCGGCGTCGGCCTGCTGGTCGGTGTGATCCTCGGCCGCAAATAATGGCCACCGAGAGCCAGGTACCACCACCGCCCGGCTTGATCGCCTCGCTGGCCGGGCTTGCCAAAAACGGCCTGCACCTGTTGCTGTCGCGCCTGGAATTGGCCGCGCTCGAGCTGACCGAGGTGCGCGACACCCTGCTGCAATTGTCCCTCGTCTTTGCCGTGGCCATGCTGGCTGCCTGGTTCGCCATTGCGTTCGGCACGGCGACCCTGATCTATCTGTGCTGGGAAGCGATGGGCTGGAAGATCCTGCTGGTGCTGGCCCTGGCCTTTGCGGTATTGGCCGTGGCCCTGGTGCTGTGGGGACGCAGCCTGGTGCGGCAGGGCAAACTGGGCTTATCGGCCACCATGGCGGAATTGAAGTCCGACCGTGACATGCTGCTGTGAAAGGGAGACCATGGCGTCGAAACAGGAATTGGCCGCGCTGGCCGTGGCCAAGGAAAGACTGGTGCGCGAAGGCGAGTTGTACCGCCTGAGCGCGCTGCGGGCCAAACATGAAGTGCTCGAAGCCTTGCAGCCGCCCGCTTTGCTGCACGGGGCGGTCGACCATGCCATCGGCGCCTTGCAGGCACGGCTGGGCAATTTCATCAGCCAGGGCGGCGGCTTGAGCGGCATGAGCTTCAAGACAGTGTTGCCGTATGCCGTCACGCTGGTCTCCTGGATTGGCCGCAAGCGCTTGTGGAAGCCGGCCCTGGCGGCTGGCGTGGCGGCCGCCGTCGGCGGCTGGTGGCTGCTGCGGCGCCGGCCGCAGTCCTAGGCCGCCTTGCGCAGGCGCGACATATACTGGGTCGTGATGCCGAGGTAAGAGGCCAGCGCGCGCTGGGTGATGCGCTGTTCCAGGCCGGGAAATTGCTGGCGGAATGCCGCCAGCCGCGCTTCCGCCGTGCTGTGGCTGCGGATATGCAGGTTGGCCGCATACCGGCGGATGCTGCATTCGATCATTTTCACGTAATACTCTTGCACGAAGCCATGCTCGGCCATGTGGTGCTGCACGGTCGCCCAGTCGATGCGCCAGGCATCGACGGCGGTCTCGGCCACGAAGAATTCGCAGGCCGGCGCGCCCTGCAAGCCGGCCATCATGTCGCTGTGCGAACCCGTGTTTTCGCCTTCGGTGATGAAGCCCAGGGTCAAGTCTTCGCCAGCCACGGAGATATGGCCGCGCCGCGCCACGCCGTTGGCGATCCAGTCATAATGCGTGGCGCGCGCCCCGGCTTCCTGCAGCAGCGTGCCCTTGCGCACGTGCACCGGGCGCACGTGCGGGGCCGTCAATGCCGTGTAGCGGTCGTACAGTTCATGGCCAATGCCCAGGCGCAGCACGGTGCTGGCCCGGTGTTGCTCGCGTTGGAATTGGTATGCATGTGGCATTGGCGCATCATACCCGAGCCCCACCCTGGCCTGGATGACTTTTTGTGCGGCGGGTATAACCTGCGGTTCAGGCCCGCCGCGCCTTATTTGCCGCTGGTTTCATAAGTACGCGACAGGTCGCGCGCGGCCAGGTGGATCTGGCGCAAATTGGCCATGTCGGCCTGGTGGGTGCTGCGCGCTTCCTTGACGCAGTCACTGTTGCTGCCGGCCCCCTGTTGCTTGCATGCTTCCAGGGCTTCGCGCAGGGCGGCATTGATTTCCTTGCGCAAGGTGGCCAGCTGGGCCGCTTGCGTGCGGTCCGGCTGGCTCCAGCGCGGCGGGTCGCCGCGCCGGATTTCCTGCGCTTGCTGCCGGGCGATCTCCGGCGGCGTCACCTGGGCGCCGGCCAGCCCGCACAACCCCAGGGCCAGCGTGGCGCCAATCAGCAGTTTCATGATGGGCTCCTTGTGCTACAACCTGCCTGTCAGCAGCAGGATGAGCAGGACGACAACAATCAAGCCGGCGATACTGCTCGGCGCATAACCCCAGTTGCGGCTATGCGGCCAGGTGGGCAGGGCGCCGATGACGATCAGGATCAGCAGGATGAGCAAGATGGTGGCCATGGCAGCCTCCTGTCAATAGCGGTAAACCCGGCCATCGACCACGCGCACGCGGCTGCCGATCCGCAAGTCGTAAGCGCTGTCCTGGTTGATGGTGCGGTAGTCGCCGTTATCGAGGCGCACGCTGATCTGGTACACGTCGCGCGGCATGTTGCGGCTCTCTTCCACGCGGTTGCCGACCACGGCGCCGCCGATGGCGCCGGCGGCCGTCGCGGCCGTGCGGCCCGAGCCGGAGCCGATCTGGCTGCCGGCCAGGGCGCCCAGCAAGCCGCCGGCCACGGCGCCGGCCCCGCTGGTGGCCGGGTCGACGCGCACCACGCGGATCGAATCGATGGTGCCGTAGGTGGAACTGTCCGCCTGGGTCGAATAATCGGTCGCTTGCGGATAGGAAGAATTGCTGGCACAGCCGGCCGTCAGCGCGGCCACTGCCACCATGGTTGCTGCAAGGGATACAGTCGGTTTCATGACGTCTCCTCCTGTGGGTGGAATAGTGGCCAGCATAGGGCTGGCGGATCGCACTCGTCTGTGCGATTCCGCACAATGTTCGATAGCGAACAGAATTCCCCGCTTGTTAGCTGGACACTAGTGCCCGGAACACCCACCACACATAGGAGAAGCGCCATGAAATTCGCACAGAAACTTGCAACTGCCGCGTTCATCGCATCGACCCTGGGCCTGGCTGGCTGCGCCTCGACCCCCACCCAGGAAAGCGCCGGCGAATACCTCGACGATGCCGCGCTGACCACCAAGGTCAAGGCCAGCATTTTCAATGAACCGACGCTGAAGTCCACGGAAATCAATGTCGAAACCTTCAAAGGCACCGTGCAGCTGAGCGGCTTCGTGGCCCAGCCCGCCGACATCACGAAGGCAGGCGAAATTGCCCGCGGCGTGAAAGGGGTCAAGGAAGTCAAGAACGACATCCGCGTCAAATAAACGCCGATGGCAGGGCCCATGCGCCTGGCCCAGACCATCCTCGCCACTGTCGCTTTCCTGTATGCCTTGCAGTGGGGCCGGGGCTTCTTCGTGCCCCTGCTGCTCGGCATCTTGCTGGCCTACACGCTCAATCCGGTGGTGGGCTGGCTGGAACGCGTGCATATCCGGCGCGCCCTGGGCACCTCGCTCGTCACCTGCGCCATCCTGGTCGGCATGGCGGTGACGGTCGAGAAGGTGCACGTCGAATTTTCCAACATCATCGAAGAGTTGCCCGAAGCGGGCCGCAAACTGACGCGGCTGGTCGCTTCCACCACCACCGGCAAAGACAGCACGCTGAGGCGCATCCAGGACGTGGCGAACCAGATCGAGCAAGCCACCGCCGGCAAGCCGGCCGCGCGCAAGCCCCTGGCCGTGGTCACGCAGGAGGGCGGGCGCATCAAGGTCATCGACTGGGTGTGGGCCGGCTCGCGCGGCTTGCTGTCCTTCCTCAGCCAGGCCGCCATGGTGGCGTTCCTGGTCTTTTTCCTGCTGCTGTCGGGCGATACCTTCAAGCGCAAGCTGGTCAAGCTGGCCGGCCCTTCGCTGACGCGCAAGAAGGTCACGCTGCAAATCCTGGACGAAATCAATAGCTCGGTCCAGGGCTATATGTTCATGCTGCTGGTGACCAATGTGCTGCTGGCGCTGATGATGTGGCTGGCGCTGCATTTCATCGGCCTGGAAAATGCGGGCGCCTGGGCCATCGTGGCCGGGCTGCTGCACCTGATGCCGTATTTCGGCCCGCTGCTGATCGTGTGCGCGCTCAGCGTGGCGGCTTACCTGCAAGCCGAATCGCTGCAAATGGTGTTGCTGGTGGCGCTGGCCGCCAGCGCCATCGCGACCCTGGTCGGCACCTTCATCGCCACCTGGATGACGGGCCGCATCGCGCGCATGAATGCCACCGCCGTTTTCGTCAGCCTGCTGTTCTGGGGCTGGCTGTGGGGCGTGTGGGGCTTGCTGCTGGGCGTGCCGCTGGTGGTGATCCTGAAGGTGGTGGCCGAGAAGGTGGAAGGCATGGAATTCGTCGCCGAGCTGCTCGGCGAGTGATCAGGGCGCGGCGTGCTTGCCGCGCAGGCTGCCCAGTTGCAGCGCGTACTGGCGCGCGAATTCGGCGCCGAGGAAGAACACCTGGGCCGAGTAGTACACCCACAGCAGCACCGCGATCAGCGAGCCGGCGGCGCCGAAGCTGTCGGTGACACCGCTGTTGCCGATGTAGGCGCCGATCGCGTATTTGCCCACGCTGAACAGGGCGGCGGTGCCGAGGGCGCCGATCACCACGTCGCGCCAGGAGAGCTTGACGCGCGGCAGCATCTTGTAGATCACGCCGAACAGGGCGGAAATCACGCCGAAACTGATCACGTAGTTGACGAGGGTGAGCCATTGCGCGGCATCGCGCCAATAGGCGCCCATCTTCTTTTCGACGAAGGCGAGGGCGGCGCTGACCACCAGCGACACCAGCAGCAAGAAGCCCAGCACCAGCACCATGCCAAAGGACAGCAGCCGCGTGCGCACGGTATCCCAGATGCCGCTGCCCGGGGCCGGCGGCACTTGCCACATTTCGTCCAGGCTGCTTTTCAGCTCGGCGAACACGCTGGTGGCGCCAAACAGCAGCAAGGCGCCGGCCACGATGGCGGCGAACTTGCCCTGTGCTTCATTGCTGGCGCCGGACAGGATCAGCTGGATGGCTTCCGCGCCCTGGCTGCCGAGCAAGCCGCGCAGCTGGAAGAACAGCTCGCCCTGGGCCGCTTCCCTGCCGTAGAACAGGCCGGCAATCGCGATCACCAGCACCAGGATGGGCGCCAGCGAAAACAGGGTATAGAAGGCGAGCGCGGCCCCCTTGCTGCTGGCGCGGTGTTCCAGCCATTCGGTGACGGCACACCAGCCGACGGCCGGCAATTTCCTGGCGATGTGGGGCAAACGTTTCCAGCTCATGCCCCGACATTACGCCGCTGCGCGCCGCCCCACCGTGCGGCGGGACACAAAAAAAAAGGGCCTGCATGCAGGCCCCTTGTCGGATGGTGCGGACAGCGCTTAGTTGACGCGGCGCTCCACGGTCACTTGTTCGACTTCCACGCGACGGTTCGGCTCCAGGCACTTGATCAGGTCAGCGCGCTTTTGCTTCTTGGCGTCGCACTGCACCACGGGCTGGGACTTGCCCTTGCCCTGTGCCGTCAGGCGGGACGCGGCAACACCTTTGCCGACCAGGTAAGCCTTGACGGACTCAGCGCGGCGCTCGGACAGCTTCTGGTTGTATTTCTCGGAACCCAGGCGGTCGGTGTGGCCGGTGATGACCACGTTGCCGATCGATGGATTGTCGTTCAGCAGCTTGGCCATGTCGTCCAGTTTAGGCTGGCTCGGGGCCAGCTTGGCGCTGTCGAAGGCGAACAGTTCGGTGGCCGACATGGTCACTTTCTCGAACTTCGGTGCCGGGGCTGGCGCCGGCGCCGGGGCCGGGGCTGGTGCCGGTTCCGGTGCGACCACTGGTGCCGGGGCTGGTGCTGGCGCCGGTGCTGGCTGCGGTGCCGCGCCCAGCAGGTAATTCAGCGAGAACATCAGGTACTTGTTGTTCGAGGTCGAGTTGTTGAACTCGTTGCCGCGGATGAAGCCGTGCACATTGCGCAGGTCGGCTTGCAGGAACAGGCGTTCGGTGATGTTGGCTTGCACACCCAGGCCGGCGGCCAGGAAGGGGGAGGTGCGGCTTGGCTCGGCGAAGCTGGCGATCGGATTCGCCTTGTCGCGCTGCAGGCCGCCACCGATCAGCAGGAACGGACGCACGGATTTGCGCGAGAACATGTACAGGCCGTCGGCACCCAGCAGTTTCTGGGTGTAGCGGCCGCCGTTTTCGGTGGTGGAGCCGTAGGTTGCGTTCAATTGCAGGTCCCACTTCTCGTTCAGGGCCTTGCCCAGCTTCAGGCCGTAGGCGGCGTCATCCTTGTCAACGACCCAGGCGCTGTCCGGACGGATCACGCCGGCTTGCGGGCCGACGTACCAGTTCTGGTTGAGCAGGGTATCTTGCGCGGAGGCAGCGAAGGAAGCCGACATCAGGGCCGCGGCGATGGCGATATTTTTAATTTTATTCACTAGAAAACTCCCGTTATTTTTGAGTAGTAAAGTCGCAGAAAAAAAGTATGCGACTCCCTGTCCCAGCTGTGTTGCATGCTGTGGGTTCAGTTTAGGCAACGAAAACTGCCTGAATCAGTGCGCTAACGCACAATCGCCTTGAATTATAGCAATTATGTAGCATTTCTACAACGTAGCGCATTATACAGGATTGAAATTTTCGTTAAACCGCCATCCAAACGGGCATGGATGGCGGCCCTGGCCTCATTGCTTGGCCGGTTCGGCCGGTGGCGGCGGCGGCGTTTGCGGCTGCACGATCACGGTGTCGCCACCCGGTTTGCCCGGTTCACCCTGCGGGCCGGGCGTCCCCGGTTCGCCTTGCGGGCCGGGCGGCCCTGGCACGACGGCGGGCGGCGGCGCCGGCTCCACCGCCGGCGGCGGATTGTTGGTGACGGTCTTTTCGCAGGCGGTCAAGCCCACCAGGGCCAGGGCTGCGAGCAGGACTGGAACTTTCATGGTCATTCCTCTCAGGTTGGTTGATGCCGGCTCCAGCATAGGGCGCTGTCGGGCAAGCCTCTGTTCGGGAACTCACACAGGCCCCGCGGGTCCAATACCGGTCGATCAAGATGTTGGCAAATACCCAACATTTGTGCCCTTGTATGTTCGTTGCCGCACAGACCGATGAGCCGCGGGCGGGCACTCTGGAGCCTGCGAATCCACCCTGGCATTTATAAGGAGTGACCAAATGCACGCAATCAGAGAATCGTCCCACGGCCTCGAAATCGAAGCGAACCAGGAACTGCCGGCACCGTTGCCGGCAGTGCCGTCCCGTCCCCGCCTGGCGCTGGTTGAGCGTCCCGGCCCCGTGACGGAGCGCAAAGCCCTGTCGTTGGCCCCGATCGAGCGCGTCCGCTCCACCTCGGCGACCCTGCGCCGCATCGAAAACATGCAAAAACTGGTGGCGGAATTACAAAACCACGAAATGCTGGCAGACGAAATCGCCTGGTTCCTGAAATTTTCGCCGTCCGGCGCCCGCAAATACATCCGCGACCTGCGCGAAGCCGGTGTGATCGAGCTGGCCCGCTATATCGAAGGCACGGCCACCTACCTGGGCAAGGCAGTCTACCAATTGACCCCGGATGCCGAACGCGTGCAAGCCTTCCTGGCGGCCATCGCCCAACCCAAGCGGGAAGGGGCGCCGCCGCGCAAGGAGCGCCCCAGCTTGCGCGAGCAAAGCATGGCGGGCAGCGGCCGTCACTTCCACATCCTGGCCGACGACACCCACTATGCCATCCGCGTCAACCGCGGTCCGGTACAGCGCGACCCGCTGGTCGCGGCCCTGTTCGGGGCGCCCGGATCGATGCAAAAGGCGCAGCCCTAGGCCGAGAACGGTGATAAGCTTCCAGTAAAGGCATGTTGAATTGCCGATATGCAGCCCCATCTGTGGCGGAACGAGTTCTGTTATGGACGGCATCATGGAAGCTTCGCTGTGGCTTATCCTGTTGGCGCTGCTGGTCGCAGCGCCCATCCTCTATCGACGCTGGACCTTGGGACGCGCCCTGGCACGGCCCTTGCCCCCGGCCAGCCAGGCGGCGCTCGAGCGCAGCCTGCCGTTTTACCGCCACCTGAGCCCCGAGCTGCAGCGCCAACTGCAGCGCATGGTGGTGCAATTCCTCCATCAGAAAAAATTCATCGGCTGTGCCGGCCTCGCGGTGAGCGACGCCATGCGCGTCACCATCGCGGCCCAGGCATGCCTGTTGCTGCTCAACAAGCCGAGCAAGGTGTACCGCGCGTTGCACACCATCCTTGTCTATCCCGGCGCGTTCATTGCCGGCCGCGACGAAGTGGGGCCGGGCGGCGTGGTCACGCCGGCGCGCCGGCAGATGCTGGGCGAATCGTGGAGCGATGGCCGCATCGTGCTGTCGTGGGACGATGTGGAGCGCGGCACGCTGGATTGGCAGGGCGGCAATAACGTGGTGTTGCACGAATTCGCCCACCAGCTCGACAGCGAGTCGGGCAGCAATAACGGCGCCCCCTACCTGGGCAGTCCGGACAGTTACCGCAGCTGGTCGGAAGTGTTGTCGCGCGATTACGCCAACCTGCGCCATGAAGCGTGGCTGGGCCGCCAGGACAGCGTACTGGACCATTACGGCGCCACCAGCCCGGCCGAATTTTTTGCCGTCGCCACGGAAACCTTCTTTACCAGGCCGTGGCAACTGGCACAGCGCCACGCTGCGCTGTACAGCGAACTGCAGAAGTATTACCGGGTCGACCCGCGCGACTGGCTGCCGGCCCCGGCGCCGCCCGCGCCGGAACCCTCCTTGCTGTCGGTGCCGGTGCCGGTGCGTTCCTACGCCTGGGCGGATTGGTAAGCGAGCATGGAATTCGAGGACTTTGATTTCATCACCAGCGAAACGCCGGCGCGCGCCCAGGAACCGGCCGATCCGCTGCAACGCCTGCAATACCTGGTCGACAATACGCCGGCCATCATTTACAGCACGGTGCCCAGCGGTGACTTCAAGATGACCTTCGTCAGCGCCAATGCGCTCAATGTGCTGGGCTACCGCCCGCAGGAAATGGTGGCCGATCCCAATTTCTGGTTCGACCATATCCATCCCGACGATGCGCCCAACATCTTTTCCAGCCTGGCGCAAATCTTTAGCGAAGGCGAGCGCACCTACGAATACCGTTTCCGCGCGGCCGACGGGCGTTACCTGTGGATGCAGGACCAGTTGCGCCTGATCCGCGACGAACAGGGCGCACCGGTCGAGGTGATCGGTTCGCTGACCGACATCACCGACCGCAAACTGATGGAAGAGCGCCTGCTGCAGGCGCAAAACATGGCCTCGATCGGCCAGCTGGCGGCCGGCGTGGCGCACGAAATCAATAATCCGGTGGGCTTTGTGACCTCCAACATCGGCACCCTGAAAAGCTATGCCGACACCCTGATCGAGCTGGTGGAGCACTGCGCCACGGCCGAACAGCGCGCGCAGGCCGACTTCGATTTCCTGAAGGAGGACACGGCAGCCTTGTTGCGCGAATCGATGGATGGCTTGCGCCGCGTGCGCGACATCGTGCAGGCGCTGAAAGACTTTTCGTCGGCCGGCGAGAGCCATTGGCAGCAGGCCGACGTGCACGAGGGCCTGGAAGGGGTGCTGAATGCGCTGGCCAATGAATTGCGCTTCAAGGCCAAGGTCGACAAGCATTACGGCAAGCTGCCACCGCTGCGCTGCCTGCCGGCCCAATTGAACCAGGTGTTCCGCAATATCGTGCTGAACGCGGTGCAAGCGATTACCGAGCGCGGCATCGAGCCCGGCATCATCCGCATCGTCACCGGGACCGACCGCGACGGTGCGTTCGTGCGCATCCAGGACAACGGCATCGGCATCGTCCCCGACAACCTGGCGCGCATCTTCGATCCCTTCTTCACCACCAAGCCGGTGGGCAGCGGCATCGGGCTGGGGCTATACCTGGCTTACGGCACCGTCAACAAGCATGGCGGGCGCATTGCCGTGATCTCGGAACCGGGCAAGGGCTCGGCCTTCACCGTCCACCTGCCACTCCGCTCCGCTGAACCCAAATAGGCAGCCGGCTGCCGCTCTTCTTTTCGAAATCCTGCAATTGCTGGATCATGCGCGCATCGAGCACATGGTCGGAGGCCAGCAGCATCAAGCCTTCGCGGCTGACCACGTCGCGCGACAGCACCATGCCCGGCACCAGTTCGCCGGACAGCAGTTCGACGTCGGTGCTTTCGGGCACGCCGCGGATGCCGCCATCGATCACCTGGCGGAACGCTTGCACCACGGCCGGGTCGTAACGCTTGCCGCTGCCATTCATGACCAGGGTCTTGGCTTCGTCGGCGCGCAGATGGCGCTGCACCAGCGCGCCTTGCTGCAGGTTGAAGTAGTCGATCGCCAGCGTCAGGATGCGGGCGCCGATCGGGATCGCGAAGCCGGCCTGGCGGTCGGGGAAGCCCTGGCCGTCGAAGCGTTCCATCTGGTGCCGCACGATGGCGGCCGTGCCGGCCAGGTCGGCCAGCGGCATCAACAAGGTCTGGCCTTCGATCGGGTGCTTGCGGTATTGCGCCAGCGCCTGGCCCTGCAGCATGGTGACCGGCGTGCGCAGCATTTCGTCGGAAAAGCCGATGCGGCCCAGGTCATGCAGCAGGGCGGCGATGAACACGTCCTGCACTTCGTTGGGCTCGAGGTTGAGCTGGACGGCGATCTTGCGCGCCAGCTCGGCCACCTGGCGCATATGGCCGGGCGGGCTGCTGCCGCGCTTTTCAATGATGCTCGACAGGATCTTGATGGTGGTCAGGAAGTTAGCCTTGAGCTGGCGCGTGCGCTCGTCGACCTTCTGTTCCAGGCTGGCATTCAGCACTTTCAATTCA
Organism: uncultured Duganella sp.; assembly: GCA_946482335.1. The sequence goes on from CAMLRG010000008.1 coordinate 27,408, forward strand.
TCGTTCTGCTGGTGCGTCAAGGCTTCCAGGCGCTGCTTTTCCAGCTCCAGTTCATGGCGCTCGAGCGCGTGGCGCACGATCAGCAGGATGTCGTTGTCGTCCCACGGTTTGGTGATGTAGCGGTAGATTTCGCCGCAATTGATGGCATCCTGGATCGATTGCACGTCGGAATAGCCGGTCAGCAGCAGGCGCACCGTGTTCGGCCAGCGCTCGCGCACCTGGGCCAGGAAGCGGGCGCCATCCATTTCCGGCATGCGCATGTCGGAAATCACCAGGTCGACCGGCTGCTGCTCCAGCAATTGCAAACCCTGGGCGCCGCTTTCCGCCGTCAACACCTGGTAACCTTTGCCGCGGAACAGGCGGCGCAGGGAAGACAGGATGTTCGGCTCGTCGTCGACGCACAGGATGGTCATCATTGGGTAGCTTCCTTCGGTTCGGTGATGGGGCGTTTCTGCGGCAGGGTGACGCGGAAGGTGGTGCCTTGGCCCAGCACGGATTCGACCTCGATCCGGCCATGGTGTTTTTGCACGATGCCGTAGGACAGCGACAGCCCGAGGCCCGTGCCTTTGCCCACCTCCTTGGTGGTGAAGAAGGGGTCGAAGATGCGGCCCAGGTTTTCCGGCGCAATGCCGCTGCCGTTGTCGCTCACGCTGAACCACACCTGGCCGCCCTCGCAGCCGGTGCGGATTTCGATGCGGCCGCGCATGGCGCCGATGGCATGGGCGGCATTGACCAGCAGGTTCATCACCACCTGGTTGATTTGCAGCGGCAGGCATTCGATGTCGGGGATGTCGCCATATTCGCGCACCACGTCGGCCTTGTACTTGATTTCGTTGGCGACGATGTTGAGGGTGGAGTCGATCCCCTGGCGCAGGTCGGCCCAGACCCATTCCTGCTGGCTGTCCACGCGCGAGAAATCCTTCAAGTCTTGCACGATATGGCGCACGCGCACGATGCCTTCCTTCGATTCCTGCATCAAGGTCGGGATATCGGTGCGCAGGAAATCGAGCTCCACCTGTTCGCGCATGGCCTGCAATTGCGCCGCCACGGCGGGGTCGCCGATGGCCGCCTCGGCGGCCTGGTAGGTGTCGAGCATGGCGAACAGGCTGTCCAGATAGCTTTGCAGGGTGCCGAAGTTGGAGAAAATGTAGCCGATCGGGTTGTTGATTTCATGCGCCACGCCGGCCGCCAGCTGGCCGATCGAAGCCAGCTTGTCGGACTGCACCAGCTGCTGCTGCGTGCGGCTGAGCATTTCGTTCACTTCCGTGAGTTCGATGTTGCGGCGCCGCAGTTCTTCCTCGGCGCTTTGGCGCTGGCGGATGTCTTCCGCCAACTGCGCCGTACGCTGGCGCACCGTGTGCTCCAGGTTGTCGTGCGCGCGGCGCAGCGCATTTTCCGCCACGCGGCGCTCGGTCACGTCGCGCAAGCTCTGGATCGCCCCCACCAGCTCGCCGCTCCGCCCGCGCAGCGGGGCCGCGGTGAATTGCAGCCAATGGCCGGCGGCGCCGATATTCGGGAAGAAATCCTCTTCTTCGTACGCGCCATCGATCAAGGACGAGGACTTGTACTTGTCGCGGAAATTGTGGTCGGTGGCGGGATCGATGTTGTCGACGATGAGGTCGGCCAGCAGGGCGCGCGGCTTGGTGTAGAAAGCTTGCCAATGCTGGCGCGTGCCGACCATTTCCTGCGTGCTCCAGCCCAGCAGATGCTCGCACGCCTTGTTCCAGTGCGTGATGACATGGTCCTTGTCGATGACGAAAGTGGCGACGGGATGCCCGTCCAGCAGTTCGGACAAGGCGATGGCGGTGCGCTCGGCACTCCTTTCGTCGTAGAAGCTATTCATGTCAAAGTGGCATCTGGATTCGACGGCTCGATTATACGGCGGGAAAGTGAAATAGTGCGCGTGGATTAAGGTGCGATAGCTAACGGTCGCCGCCGCCAGGCTTGGGCACGCTGGAGTTTTTGAAGGAGAACGCCATGAGTACCATCATCGCTGGGCATTTCCAGTTGCAGGACCAGGCGCTGGCAGTCTGCGACGCCTTGAAGGCGGCCGGCTTTGCCGCCGAGCGCGTCACCACCTTTTACAATAACCCGCCGGGGCAGCATGCGGTGATCCCGACCGGCGGCGACCGCATTGCCTCGCCCGGCGCGCAAGACACGCCGGAAGGCATCGTCAAGGGCGAGGTGACCGGGGCCGCCGTGGGGGCGGCGCTGGGCGCGGCCACCATCCCGGTCAGCGGCCCGCTGGGGCCGGTGCTGGGCGGCCTGGTGGGCGCCCACGTCGGTTCGCTGTACAGCTTTTCCGAATTGAAGGAGAAAGGCGAGTCCGGGCCGCCGCCGCGCCAGGCCGGCATGATGGTGGCCGTTGCCGTCGAGGGCGCCGAGGAAGCGCGCGCCATCGACCTGATGCGCCAGCAGGGCGCCCAGCAGGTGGAACGGGCCGAGGGCATCATCGAGCAGGGCGACTGGAAGGATTTCGATCCCTTGTCGGCGCCACAATATGTGTGAGCGCGCTGTTGCGGAATCCAAACGCCCGCTGGGCGAAAAGTAATTTTCGGTATGATAGTTGCTACAATAAAAGCAGCGAACTTGCGCCCGACTAGACGTGGATCATGGCCGCGGCATGCCGTCCAGTACATCATCTGCCATATCCAGCTAACGCTTTGTTTGCGGAAGGAGAGCGTCAATGACACAGGCATGGGTAGTGCTTTCGCGGCCGGACCGCCGCGATGTTTCGGCGCCGACCGAGGCCCAGCTGGTGGCGGCACTGGCGGATGTGTATGGCGGCAAGGTGCACGGCCCCGACGGCATCCCCGGCAGCGCCACCCTGAAGTTCGGCTACGACGATGGCTTGATGTACCAGGTCGAGGTGGGGCAGGATGGCGCCGTGCGCTACGAGGAATGGTCGGACCGCGACTGCGAGATCGCGCTGGCCTCGCCGCGCCAGATGAGCTGCAAGCAGGAAGATGCGCTGCAATTGTGGAAATGGCTGGCGCAGCGCCAGGTGGCCAAGATCCGCAACCAGGCCTGGGCCTCGGAAGGTTAATGTGACATCAGCAGCGGCAGCGTCGTCGCGTCGAGCACGCTGCGCGTGACGCCGCCCAGCAGGGTTTCGCGGAAGCGCGAATGCCCGTAGGCGCCCATCACCAGCAAATCGCAATCGCGCTCGGCGGCCAGGGCCAGCAATTGCTCGGCCACGTTGCCGGGCCGCTTCAGCAAGCCCTGGCGTTCGCTCTGGCCCAGCACCAGGGACGCCACCACCCCATGCCGTTCCAGCCAGGCCAGCACATCGGTGCCGGGCGGGGTGCCGAACACGCCCGGGCGCCCTTCGGCATCGAAAATGGCCACCGTCACGCTGTCGGCGCGGCGCAGCAGGGGCAAGGCATCCTGCAGTGCGCGGCCTGCTTCGCGGCTGGCATTCCAGGCCACCAGCACATGGCGCGCCGGGGCCGGGCCGCCCGGGCTGGCAATGCCATCGCGCGTGACGGCGATGGCACCCGAGGTGCGCGCCGCGAACGGCAGCACCAGCACCGGCTTGCCGCTGCCGGCCACGACTTCGGCCGGCACGTCGGGGCCGCGCCCGTTGGGGGCCAGTTGGCCGACGATCACCAGGTCGGCGTGGCGCGCCAGCAAGCTCAGGCCGGCCGCCGGCTCATCGTCGAGGATGCGCTGCTCATACGATTGCACGCCCAGCGCTTGCAGGCGCGGCGCGAATTCGGCCAGGGCATGGCTGGCGCGATCGCGCAAGACGGCCAGGTGGCGTGCCAGGTTGGGGTCGTTGTCGTCCACCGTTTCATTCTGGTACAGGAAACGCGAAATGCCGGTGGTGGCGACGCCGATCACGTGGGCGCCTTCCTGCAGCGCCAGTTCGCCGGCCAGCAGGATGCGCGCCGGGCTATGGGGCGCTTCATCGACATGCACGACGATAGTTTTGTAAGCCATGGCGATGCCTCACCGCAGGGCGGCCGTCGCTTTCTCGAGCCGGGTCTGGCAGGCGATGCAGAGCGGCGCTTCGGGCCGGGCGTTCAGGCGCGAGAACGGGATTTCATTGCCGCAGTTGTCGCACAAGCCATAACTGCCCTCGTCGATCTTGGCCAGGGCATGGCGCACACTGCTGAGCTGGGCCAGCTTGTGTTCGTCGGCTTCCAGCTCAAGCTGGTTCAGCGTGCGGTTGCTGGCGCTGTCGGCCGGCGAGGTTTCGATTTCCTCGACGGCCGGCACGCGCGCCAGTTCGCCATCCATGCGGCCGGCCAGCTGCTGCAACAGTGTGAGCTTGCGATGCTCCAGCGCGGCTTGCAATGATGCAAGCTGATCCGGCGACAGGCCCATGACGGTCTCCACGAATTCATTGTTCGGAAGACCATTGTATGCCTGCTGCGTTATTTACGCACTGCCGGCGGCCTGCCGTGCGGCCAGGGCCCGTTTCAAGCTTTCCAGCGGCGCCGCCAGGTGCTCGGGGCGGGCGGCGGCAATCGCCGCCGCCAAGGCCAGCAAGTCGGCGCTGATGCCCGCCAGTTCCTTGACGCGCTCGATGTGGCGGATGGCTTGGCGCGCCTCGGCCGCCAGGCGCAGCAATTCCTGCTGGTTCACGCCCATCCCTTCCAGCGAATGGCTGGCGGCATCGACGTACAGGCTGTTGGCTTGCTGGCGCAAGGCCACTTCGTTTTCGAACAAGGCTTGGGCGGCGCCATGCGACAAGCCATCCTTGCCATTGCCTTCCAGCCGCTGCTGCTGGCGGATGCCGCGCATGATGCGCTGGTGTAGTTCATCGGCGCTGGCCGACAAGCTGTCGGCCAGGGTTTCCAGGTCGTGCGGCAGGGTGGCGGTCAGGCTCATGGCTGGGCTCCTTGGACGGTGGCGGGGGGCAGGGGATCGAGGCCGTCGACCAGCGCGGCGTGACGCGCACGGATCGCTTCCACGGCTTGCGTGGCCAGGGTGTGGCGCAAGCCGAGCAAGCGGTACTCGCGCAGCTTTTCCTGCTGGTGGGCGCGCGCCAGTGCCGCCAGCAAGCGCTCGCGCGGTGCGTCGGCGTAGGGGATTTCCGTTTCCAGCAGGCCGAGCACGATGCGCTGTTCGTTATCGTGGTTCTTGTTGAAGTAGCGCAGCAAGGTCGCCATCGCATCGAGCGTGCCCTGCAGCGGTTCATGGCCGTCGCGCAGCATGGCTTGCAGCGCCTGGTCCTGGCGGCGCGCCGTGGTGGCCCGCAGCAGGACGCGCACCAGCCCGGCGTACGCGTTGACGTGGCGGTCGCTCAGGCCGGTCTCGGGCCAGGCCTTGATGCCGCCCGCCATTTGCTTGACCTGGGCGCCATAGTCGAAGGCTTCGCCGCCGGCCAGCGCGCCCAGGGCGTGCAAATAGGTGGTGGCGGCGCTGTGCAGCGCGACGAAGTCGGGATAGGCATCGCGGCGCTTGCGGTCGATCGGCTCTTCGCGCTGGGCCGCGGCCGTGCTGAGGTAGGGACGTTCGCGCTGGTAGGTGTCGCGGAAGCGTTGGCTGAGGTCGCTGAACCCCGCCAGCTTGGGCGCGTCTTGGGCGAGGCCGCGCGCCTCCTCCAGGCGCGGATTGCTGGCGCAGGCCACCAGCAGCAGGCACAACAATAGGCACAGGTAGCGTTGCATGATGGGTCTCCTCGGGCGGCAATCCCATCTTGCGCCTTGGCGCGGCCGGCGCATTTGCGCCAGCGCAAAGGTCAGGTGCGCGGCGCCAGCCAGGCCAGGCTGGCGCTGGTGGTCGTGCTGGGCTGGTACTCGCAGCCGATCCAGCCGTCGTAGCCCAGCTCGTCGAGCAGGTTGAACAGGAACGGGTAATGGATTTCGCCGGTGCCCGGCTCGTGGCGGCCCGGCGTATCGGCCAGCTGCATGTGGCGGATCCGGGGCAGGCAAGCGCGGATGGTATTGGCCAGTTCGCCTTCCATGCGCTGCATATGGTAGATGTCGTACTGCAGGAACAGGTTGGGGCGGGCGGCCTCGGCCAGGATGTCGAGCGCCTGCCGGCTATGGTGCAGGAAATAGCCGGGGATATCGAACTGGTTGATCGGCTCGATCAAGATGTCGATGCCGTGCGGCGCCGCCTGGTCGGCCGCGTATTGCAAGGCCCGGATATACGCCTCGCGCGCGCGCTCGGGCGCCAGGCCGCCCGGCATGATGCCGGCCATGCAATGCAAGCGCGGCGCGCCCAACTCCCGCGCATAGTCCAGGCCGGTCTCCACGCTCTGCTGGAATTCCGCGAAGCGGCGCGGGTCGCACGCCATGCCGCGTTCACCGGCCTGCCAGTCGCCCGGCGGCAGATTGTGCAGCACCAGCTGCAAGGCATGGCGCTGCAAGCGTTCGCGGATCTGCTCTGCCTCGAAAGCGTAAGGGAACAGGAATTCCACCCCCTTGAACCCGGCCGCCTGTGCCAGCCCGAAGCGCTCGATGAACGGCACTTCGGTAAACAGCATCGACAAGTTGGCAGCAAACTTAGGCATGCTGCAGATTATAAATAAATGTCCACTTGGGTTCCTGACCCCGGGGTGGACAAAGTTGCTTAGCGGCTGCGTTGGCGGGGGGCGTTGGCTGGGCGAGCGGCACCGCCAGCGCCACTGCCGGCGCCGGGACGGGCGTCGCGGCGGACGCCGGCCGGCGCGGCGGCGCGGGGGGCGCTGTTGCCGCTGCCGTTGGCGGCGACGCGCGGCTTGCCTTGGCCATTCTGGCTGCGGTTGCCGCCGCCATTGTTGCCGCCGCCGCCTTGGCGCGGCGGGCGGTTCTGGTGGCGGCCAACGCCGCTGCGCAGCTGGATCGGCTGCGCTTTGGCATTCGGGTCGGGCTCAAAGCCGGGAATGACTTCGCGCGGCAGGGTTTGCTTGATCAGGCGCTCGATATCGCGCAGCATAGTGTGCTCATCGACACAGACCAGCGAGACTGCTTCGCCCTTGGCGCCGGCGCGGCCGGTACGGCCGATACGGTGCACGTAATCTTCCGGCACGTTCGGCAGGTCGTAGTTGACCACGTGCGGCAGCTGGTCGATGTCGATCCCGCGCGCGGCGATATCGGTGGCGACCAGGCATTGCAGGGTGCCGTCCTTGAACTCGGCCAGGGCGCGGGTGCGCGCAGTCTGGCTCTTGTTGCCGTGGATCGCCATGGCTTTCACGCCGTCGCGGCCCAGTTGCTCGACCAGCTTGTTGGCGCCGTGCTTGGTGCGGGTGAAGACCAGCACCTGGGTCCAGGCGTGGATGCGGATCAGGTGCGACAGCATCGGGTGCTTCTTGTCGCGATCGACCGGGTGAATCTTCTGCGAAATGATTTCGACGGTCGAATTGCGGCGCGCCACTTCGATGGTTTTCGGATTGTCCAGCAGGCCATCGGCCAGCGCCTTGATCTCGTCGGAGAAGGTGGCCGAGAACAGCAGGTTCTGGCGCTTTGGCGGCAGCGCGGCCAGCACTTTGCGGATGTCGCGGATGAAGCCCATGTCCAGCATGCGGTCGGCTTCGTCGAGGATCAGGATTTCGATCTTGTCCAGCTTGACCGTGCCCTGGCCCATGTGGTCGAGCAGGCGGCCCGGGGTGGCGACCAGGATGTCGACGCCGTGCTTGAGCAGCTTGATTTGCGGGTTGATGCTGACGCCGCCAAAGATCACGGCCGAATTGAGCTTGGTGTACTTGCCGTAGGTCTTGACGCTTTCTTCCACCTGGGCCGCCAGTTCGCGGGTCGGGGTCAGGATCAGGGCGCGGATCGGGCGCGGCGAGGTATTGTTGGCCAGCTTGCTGCCGAAGGCGTCGGTGGACAGCCGGTGCAGCACCGGCAGCGTGAAGCCGGCCGTCTTGCCGGTGCCGGTCTGGGCGCCGGCCAGCAAGTCGCCGCCATTCAGCACGGCGGGGATGGCCTGGCTCTGGATCGGGGTGGGGGCTGTATAGCCGGTTTCGGCTACCGCGCGCACGATCGCCTCAGACAAGCCGAGATCGGAAAATTTCATCATTATTTAGTTTTGTGTAGAATATTGCCGCAGGGAAATGCCGGCACTGAGCGCAGTATATCAGCAAACCCATGCTCATTGACGCACGGCAACAAGAAAAAAGGCCCCGCGGGGCCTCTTTTGTCGCCAATCGGGGCTTATCTTTATGCAAACTCTGCCAACAGGCCAACCATCTGGCCGAACACTTTGGGCGAGGCTGCAATGATGTGGCCGGTGTTCATGTAATTCGATTCGCCGTTGAATTCGCCGGCGATGCCGCCCGCTTCCGTCACCAGCAGGGCGCCCGCGGCAATGTCCCAGGGCTTCAAGTTCTTTTCGTAATAGCCGTCCAGCCGGCCGCAGGCGACATAGGCCAGGTCCAGGGCGGCCGAGCCGGCGCGGCGGATGCCGTGCGAGCGCTCGGCCATGATGGTGAACATCTTGGCGAATTCGGCGATGGCGGCCGGGCTGCCAGGCTTGTAGCCGGAGGCCAGCAGGGCGCCGCTGATGCGGTCCAGCTTGTTGACGCGGATGCGCTTTTCATTGAGGTAGGCGCCGGCGCCCTTGGTGGCGGTGAACAGGTCGTTGTGCACCGGGTCGTAGACCACGGCCTGGGTCACCACGCCTTTTTGCTGCAAGGCGATGGAGATCGCGTACTGGGGGAAACCGTGCATGAAGTTGGTGGTGCCGTCCAGTGGATCGATGATCCACACGTATTCGCTCTCGTCATTTACGGTGCCGGTAATGCCGGATTCTTCGGCATAGATGGCGTGGTCGGGGTAGGCTTTCAGCAGCACTTCGATGATGGCTTGCTCGGCGGCCTTGTCAACATCAGTGACGAAGTCATTGTGTTGTTTTTCCGTTACGCTTACGCGGTCCAGGTCAAACGAGGCGCGGTTGATCACAGCGGCGCCACGGCGTGCGGCCTTGATGGCCGTATTCAGCATTGGGTGCATACTAGCTTCCGTAAAATAGGCATTGCCGCCCGCGGCAGCGCTTCGCGCAACCGGCAGCGGAAATGATGACAAGATTGAAAAAGAGCGGCGCGTTGTGCCGGCGGAGTAAAATGCACGCCCAACGCAGAATCCCGCTATTGTAAATGAAGCAGACCGAATCCGCACCTTCCGCCTTTTCCCGCCTGCGCATCGTACTGGTGGAGACCAGCCGTCCGGGCAATATCGGATCGGTGGCGCGCGCCATGAAAACCATGGGGTTTTCCGACCTGGTCCTGGTCAAGCCGCGCATCGAAGGCGCTTGCGCGCACGAGGAGGCCGTGGCCTTCGCGTCGGGCGCGCAGGACATCCTGGCGGCGGCGCGCGTGGTCGGCAGCATGGCCGAAGCGCTCGATGGCATCAACTTCACGGCGGCCGTGTCGGCGCGCCTGCGCGAGTTTTCGCCGCCGGTGGTGACGCCGCGCCAATTCGCGGGCCAACTGGCGGCCAGTGCCGAACGGCGGGCGGCGCTGATCTTCGGCAACGAACGCTTCGGCTTGCCGAACGAGATCGTCGAACCGTGCAATGTGCTGGTGAATATCCCGGCCAATCCCGACTATTCTTCGCTCAACCTGGCGCAAGCGGCGCAAGTGCTGGCCTATGAATGCCGTATGGCGGCCCTGGATGGGCAGCGTGCGGCCAGCCCGGTGGGCTTCCATGGCGAGGCCGCCAGCGCGGCGCAGGTCGAAGGCATGTACCAGCATCTGGAGCAGGCGCTGGTCGAGGTGGGCTTCCTCGACGCCAGCAACCCGCGCAAGCTGATGCCGCGCCTGAAGCGCCTGTTCGCCCGTGCCGGGCTGGAGACCGAGGAAGTCAATATCCTGCGCGGCATTGCGCGCCAGATCATGGCGCGCAGCCGCAAGGATTAGAAGCCTTTCTCTAGTCCTGCCCCGGCGGCATCCTTAGAATCCCCGTATAACTATCACGAGGGGACTTGATGCAACGCAGATCGTTTCTGAAGGCCGGGTTGCTGGGCGGCCTGGCGCTGGCCGCGGGCGGCGCCGCGTACCGGCAGCTGCGCCCAGCCGTGCCGCAGCGTTTCGCGCTCGATGCCCAGGGCCGCGCCATGCTGGCGGCGCTGGTGCCGGCCATCACCGGCCTGGCGCCGGCGCCGGCGGCGCTGGAGGCGGGCATCGACCGCGTTGCGGCGGCCATTGCAGCCTTGCCGCTGCGCATGCAAAAGGAAATCAGCGACCTGTTCGGCCTGCTGGCCATGGGGCCCACGCGGCGCCTGCTGGCCGGCGTGCCGCCCTGGCGGGAAGCGACGCCGCAGCAGGTGGCGGACTTCCTGCAAAGCTGGCGTACCCACCGCCTGGCGATGCTGCAGACGGCTTACCACGGCTTGAACAGCCTGGTCATCGGCAGCTGGTATGCCGACGCTGCGACCTGGCCCGCCATCGGCTACCCGGGACCGATGCAGGAGTTGAGCGCATGAGCAGCCCCGTCCCCGATCCAATCCAGGCCGGCATCCACGCCGGCTGGCAGGTCGTCGATGCCGCCACGCTGCGGCAGGACCGGCGCTTCGATGCCGACGTCGTTATCGTGGGCACCGGCGCCGGTGGCGGTGTCACGGCGGAAATCCTGGCCAACGCCGGCCTGAAAGTCATCATGGTCGAAGAGGGCGCGCTGAAGTCGTCCCGGGATTTCAAGATGCGCGAAGCCGATGCCTATCCTTCGCTCTATCAGGATGCCGCTGCGCGCAAAACCGCCGACAAGGCCATCACCATCCTGCAAGGCCGCACGGTGGGGGGCTCGACCACGGTCAACTGGACCTCCAGTTTCCGCACCCCGCTCGCCACCCTGGCGTGGTGGCAGTCGCATTACGGCTTGCACGACTACTCTGAGGAAGGCATGGCGCCGTGGTTCCGTAAGATGGAACAGCGCCTGCACATCAACGATTGGCCCACCCCGCCTAACCAGAACAATGATTTGCTGCGGCAGGGCGCCGACAAGCTCGGCATCCGCACCGGCCTGATCCGGCGCAACGTCAACGGTTGCTGGAACCTGGGTTATTGCGGCATGGGCTGCCCGACCAATGCCAAGCAGTCGATGCTGGTCACCACGATCCCCGCTGCGCTGGACCAGGGCGCGGTGTTGATCACCCGGGCCCGGGCCGAGCGCTTCAGGTTCGCCGGCGGCCAGGCGGTATCGCTCGAATGCGCCGCGCTTACGGCCGATGGCCTGGCCCCGAGCGGCCACCGGCTGCTGCTCAAGGCGCGCCATTTCGTGGTGGCGGGCGGGGCGATCAACTCGCCGGCCTTGTTGCTGCGCTCCGCCGCGCCCGACCCGCAGCAACTGCTCGGCCGGCGCACTTTCCTGCATCCCTCGGTGTTGTCGATTGGCGCTTACGGGCACGCGGTGGAAGCATTCAACGGCGCCCCACAAACCGTGTATTCCGACCATTTCCTGCATACGCAGGCGGTGGACGGGCCGATCGGCTACAAGCTGGAAGTCGCGCCGCTGCACCCGGTCATCGCCGGCACCCACGTCTCGGCGTTCGGCCCGGCGCACGCCGCGCTGATGCAGCGCTTCCCGCACATCCAGGGCATGCTGGCGCTGCTGCGCGACGGCTTCCATCCGGAGGCGGCCGGCGGCCGCGTCACCGTGCGCAGCGACGGTTCGCCGCAACTGGATTACCCGCTGACGCCATACGTCTGGGAGGGCGCGCGGCGCGCCTTGCTGAGCATGGCCGAAATCCAGTACGCGGCCGGCGCCCAGGGCGTCATGCCGGTGCACGAGCTGGCACCGGGCCTGTACCGCAACTGGGAGGAAGCGCGCCAAGCCATCGCCGCGCTGCCGATGCAAAAGCTGCTGACGCGGGTGGTCTCGGCCCATGTGATGGGCGGCTGCGCCATGAGCGGCGATGCCGCCAGCGGCGTGGTGGCGCCGGATGGCGTGTACCGCGGCATCGGCAACCTGTCGGTCCATGACGGGTCGCTGTTCCCGACCTCGATCGGCGCCAATCCCCAATTGTCGGTATATGGCGTCACAGCGCGGCTGGCAAGCGCGCTGGCCGAACGGCTGGGCGGCAAGGGCTAAGCCATGGTCAGGCGCCTGCTGATGCTGGTCATGGCCCTGCAGCTGGCCGCCGCGATCGGCATCGCCTGGGCGCTGGCGCGCGTGGTGCCGGCCGACGTGGCGCTGTTGCTGGCGGTGATCGTTGTATTGTTGGTACGCATGGCCATTGCCGCGAATAATTTCCGCATGGCCGCGCGGCCCTTGCCGGCCGGCGCGCGACTGGACTGGCGGCAGCGGGTGCAACTTTTCTTCCACGAGTTTGTCTCGACCATGATGGCCACCTCCTGGCACATGCTGCGGCACCGGGCGCGCCTGCACCTGGCCACGCCCGCGCGCGGCTTGCCGGTGCTGCTGGTGCATGGCTATGGCGCCAATGGCGGCTTCTGGGTGCACCTGGCGGCGCAACTGGAGGCGCAAGGCTACAGCCATGCCACGGTGGACCTGGAGCCGGTGTTCGGCGATATCGACGACTATGCGCAACAGTTGGAAGAGGCGGTGCGGGCGCTGCTCGCCGCGTGCGGCAGCGACAAGGTGGTGATCGTCGCCCACAGCATGGGGGGACTGGTGGCGCGCGCCTGGCTGCGCCGTTTTGGCGCAGCGCGGGTGGCACGCATCATCACGCTGGGCACGCCGCACCATGGCACCGACCTGGCCCATATGGGACCTGGCGCCAATGCGCGGCAGATGCGGCGCAATGCCGAATGGCTGGCACAGCTCGACGCTGCCGACCGCGGCCAGCGCCATCTGTTTACCTCGATCTACTCCTTCCACGACAACATCATCGCGCCGCAAGACTCCTGCCATTTGCCGGGCGCCCGCAATATCGCGCTGCCCGGCATCGGCCACGTCGCCATGGGGCGCCACCCTGACATCGCCAAGCACATTCTTGCGGAGATTATGGGGATCCCTTAGACTGTCTTGAGATAAAGCAAGAAGCGCTGCAATTTCTCGCGCGGTTCAGTGAGTATCAAACGGAAAGCAGGACGATGGCGACCGAATTCGGCAAGATCGATCATGTGGACACCCTGGCCGCCGCCGAACGTTTTGGCAGCTTGCTCGAATCCATGCCGGACGCCATCGTGATGGCCAACGCGCATGGCCGCATCGTGCTGGCCAACGGCCAGGCGCACGACTTGTTCGGCTATCTGCCGGGGGAACTGCGCGGCATGGCGCTGGAGGACGTGCTGCCGCCAGGGGCGGAGGCACGCGGCTTGCGCAAGGGCGGGGTGGCTTTCCCGGTCGAAGTCAAGAGCTGCCAGGCTGACGCCGGCCCAGGCACCCTGCAGGTCCACGCGGTGCGCGATATCAGCGAGCTGGCCAAGGCCAGCCAGGCCAAGGACCGCTTCCTGGCCAGCATGTCGCATGAATTGCGCACGCCGCTGAACGCGATCATGGGCTTTACGGGCACCTTGCTGATGCAGTTGCCAGGGCCGTTGAACGACGAACAGGATAAGCAATTGCGCACCGTGCAGACCAGCGCACGCCATCTGCTCTCGCTGATCAACGACTTGCTGGACTTGAGCAAACTGGGCTCGGGCAAAGTGGCATTGCACCCGGAGCCCTTGAACTGCCGCACCGTGGTCGAAGAGCTGGCGCTGGTGTTCCGCCCGCAGGCGCGGCAAAAAGGGCTGGTGCTGCAATTCCGCGTGCCGCCGCAGCCGCTCATGCTGCGCACCGACCGGCGCGCCTTGCAGCAGATCCTGATGAACCTGATGAACAATGCCATCAAGTTTGCCGAGCGCGGTGAAGTCAGCATCGGCCTGGAGGCAGGCGTGCTGGAAGGCAGGCCTGTGGTGCAAATGAGCGTCAGCGCGACCACTGGCGGGCCGACGGAGGATAGCTTGCAGCAGTTGGGGATCCACATCAGCCACAAGCTGGCCGCATTGTTGAACGGCTCGATACAGTATTGCGACAGACCTGGCAACGGCAGCAAATTCGTGCTCACGCTGCCGCTGGAATAGCAGATACTAGAGGCGACATCTTGACGGGAGTACCAATGTCAGCACGCATCCTCATCATCGAAGACAATCCCACCAACATGGAGCTGATGGTGTACCTGCTGCGCGCCTTCGGCTACCAGCCGCTGCTGGCCCATAATGGCGAGGAAGGCGTGGAAACCGCCCGCCGCGAAGTGCCGGACCTGATCATCTGCGACGTGCACCTGCCCAAGCTCGATGGCTATGGCGTGGTGGCGCAATTGAAGCAGGATCCGAAACTGAAGGACATCCCGGCCCTGGCGGTGACGGCGCTGGCCATGGTGGGCGACCGCGAAAAGCTGCTGGCGGCAGGATTTGACGGCTACATCGGCAAGCCGATCGAGCCGGACACGTTCGTATCGCAAATCGAGTCTTTTTTGCCGGGGGAGATGTCGCCCCGACATGAGAACGACATCGCGACGATCCTGATTGTCGACGACCATGTGCTGAACCGTGAGTTCCTGATGACGCTTCTCGGTTACAGTGGCCACCGCCTGCTGGAGGCGGCCAGCGGCGTGGAAGGGCTGAAGGTGATGGAGACCGAGCGCCCGGACCTGGTGATATCCGACATCCTGATGCCGAATATGGATGGCTACGAATTCGTCAACCGCATCCGCAGCAAGCCGGAGCTGGCGAACGTGCCGATCATTTTCTATACCGCCACCTATCGCGAGCGCGAGGCGATGGCGGTGGCCGAGGCGTGCGGCGTGCGCTGGGTGCTGCCCAAGCCGTCCGACCCCGACGTGATCCTGAAGACGGTGCACGAAGCGCTGGGCATGGCGGAACAGGACGAAGTGCTGCCAGCCTTCGCCCCCGAGCCGCCCAGCCAGGGGCGCCTGTTCGACATCGAGCACAAGGTGGCCGAGTACATCGACGAGCTGGAATCGAGCAGCCAGCTGATCACGCGCATCGCCAACAATGGCGAGTCGCATGAAGAGCCGGAGCACTTGAACCAGATGACCCAGCGCCTGTCGCGCTCGCTTTCCAGCCTGCAGGCCGTGAGCCTGCGCCTGACGGCGCTGATCGAACTGGGGATCGAGCTGGGGGCGGAGCGCGATGCCCAGGGATTGATCGAAATCGGCGTGCGGGTGGCGCAGAACATCTGCGTGTCGCGCTTTGCCTGCATTGGCGTGCTGGAACAGGATGCGCAGGAAACCAGCTACTTCGCATCCTGCGGCGTGGGCGAGCAGGCTAATGTGGTGGCGGGCCAGGCGCGCGCCGGCATCCTCGACAACCTGCTGCAGCAGCGGCAGCCGGTGCGCATGAGCAAGCTGGGCGGCGATCCGCGTGAAATCGGCCTGCCCACCGGACACCCGCCGGTGCACTCCTTCCTCGGGGTGCCGATCGCGTCGCGCGAACGGGTGCATGGCTGGCTGTACCTGGTGGACAAACTCGGCGCCGACGAGTTCAACGAAGTCGACGAGCGGGTGGCGGTCACGGTGGCCGCGCAGATCTCGGTGGCCTATGAAAACCTGTTGCTGTACGAAGAGATCCGCCGCCATCACGCGCAGCTGCAGCTGGACATGAATGCGCGCATCCGTCTCGATGAAGACTTGCGCCGCTTCCGGCTGGCGATGGATGCGACAGCCGACGCGATCTTCCTGGTCGATCGCGCCAACTCCTGCTTCATCGACGTGAATGTGACGGCTTGCCGCATGCTGGGCTTCGCGCGCGAGGAATTCCTGAAAGTGGGCCCGGAGCGCGAACCCGATCCCAGCCTGCAGCCGCTGCAGGACTTGTACGACAAGCTGCTGGCGGGCGACCAGAGCGGTGCCATGGCCGAGCTGCTGCTCGAGTGCAAGGACGGCACGCCCTTGTCGGTGGAGGTGCAGCGGCGCACGCTGCGCTCCGGCCAGAACTGGATCCTGGTGGCGGTGGCGCGCGATATCACGGAGCGCAAGGAGGCCGAGCGGCGCCTGCTCAAGCTGGCCCATTTCGATACGCTGACCGGCTTACCCAACCGCAGCCAGTTTTACGATTCGCTGACGCTGTCGCTGAAGCAGGCGAGCGAGCATGACTGGGCGCTGGCGGTGCTGTTTCTCGACATGGACCGCTTCAAGAATATCAACGATACCCTGGGCCATACCATCGGTGACGAGCTGCTGCGCCAGTTCTCCAGCCGCCTGGTGGAGTGCTTGCGGGTGCGCGACACCATCGGGCGCTTCGGCGGCGACGAATTCGCGGCGATCCTGATGCTGCCGGAAGGGGCACAGAATGCCATCGCCGTGGTGGACAAGATCCGCGACGCGATGCGCCAGCCCTTCGACCTGAAGGGGCATGAGGTGACGGTGACGGCCAGTATCGGTATTTCGGTCTTCCCGGACGATGCCAGCGACCCCGATACGCTGATCCAGTATGCCGATACGGCGATGTACCGCGCCAAGGAAGCCGGGCGCGACGCCTTCCGCTTCTTCACGGCGGAAATGAATGCGCAATCGCTGGCGCGGCTGGATATGGAAAATGCGCTGCGCCGCGCCATCGACAACAACGAGTTCGTCCTGTTCTACCAGCCCAAAGTGCACATCGCCAGCGGCCGTATCAGCGGCGCGGAAGTGCTGCTGCGCTGGCAGCGCCCGGGGCATGGCATGGTGTCGCCCGCGCTGTTCATCCCGCTGCTGGAAGAAACCGGCCTGATCGTGCGGGTTGGCAGCTGGGTGATCCATGAGGCTTGCCGCAAGATCGCTGAATGGGGCAAGAGCCATGTGGGCGCGGTGCACCTGTCGGTCAACGTATCGGGCATCCAATTCTTCGTCGGCGGCCTGGAAGAGGAAGTGATGCGGGCCATCAAGGAGAACGATATCGCGCCCGAGCTGCTGGAGCTGGAGCTGACCGAAAGCTCGCTGATGTCCAATGCCGAGGAAACCATCACCGTACTGCAGAACCTGAAGGCGCTGGGGGTCAAGATTTCCATCGACGACTTCGGCACCGGCTATTCTTCGCTGGCTTACCTGAAACGCTTCCCGATCGATAAACTGAAGATCGATATCGCCTTCGTACGCGAGGTGACCAGTAATCCGGACGATGCGGCGATCGTCCTGGCCATCATCAACATGGCCCACAGCCTGAAGCTGAAGGTGATCGCGGAAGGGGTGGAGAAGGATGCCCAGCTGTCCTATCTGCGCCGCCACGATTGCGACGAGATGCAGGGCTATTACTTCAGCCGTCCGCTGCCGGAGGGGGATTTCGTGCAGATGCTGCGCGAGGGGCGCCACTTGAAGGCGCCGACGGACGAGAATATCGTCGACCAGCAAACCTTGCTGATCGTCGACGACGATGCCTTCATGCTCGACGTGCTGAGCGATTTCCTGGCGCAGGACGGCTACCGCATCCTGACCGCGCAGACGGCGGCTGAAGGGTTCGATGTGCTGGCGCGGCACCGCGTGCAGGTCATCCTGTGCGACCAGTGCATGCCGATGATGACCGGCACCGAGTTCATGGAGCGGGTCAAGAACCTTGCGCCGGATACCTTCCGGATCATGCTGTCCGCCTATGCGGACTTGACGCCGATCATGGCGGCCATCAACCATGGGGCGATCGACCGCTTCTATACCAAGCCTTGGAAGGGGACGGTGCTGCGCGAGAATATCCGCGAAGGCTTCCGTCTGCACTCGCAGATGCGGGCGCCGAACCAGATGCTCAATTAGCGCCGGTGCGTCCCAAGGCGGCGAAGTGCAGGACCCAGCGGCCCTTGGGTGCCTTGACCAGCGCTGCCGCTTCATCATCGTAGAAAGCGCCCACGGGGCAGGCGCCCAGCCCACGCGCGACTGCGCCGAGCAGCCAGCGTTCCCCCATCAAGCCGGCTTCCAGGAATGCCATGCGGTAGCCGCGGGCGCCGCCTTTCAGCGCCAGGGCGCTGTCGGCCGACAGCATCAGCACCACGGCGGCGTCGCCGATCACGTCCTGCTCGAGCGCGGCGTTGCGGGCGTGCGCGGCGAAGTCGCCCAATTGCACCGGCTGCAGGGCGTGGCGGGCGGGCAGGTAGCGGTATACGCCGGGTTGGAGGCCTTCGACGCGGTTGACCACCAGGTCGGCGTGCAATGCTTGGGACAGCAATGGCGCTTGCGACATGTCCGCCAGGATCGATGCCAGCTGCCGCAGCGGGACCGGCTGCGCGGTGAAGCGGCGCTGGCTGCGCCGCTGCAGGATGGTGCGCGCCAGGTCCATTTGCGCCGGTTCGCCCGCCGGCAGCACAATCAGGCTGCCAGTGGGGGCGGCGGTGCCGGGCGCTGGGCCCAGGGCGGGCGGCGCGGAGAGCGAGGTCGCGGCGTGGACGCTGCCGGTGATGCCGATGCCGGCAGCGTTCTTGCCGGCGGTGGCCACGCCGCCGGCAGCCGGGTGCGCCGGGACGGGGCTGGCGCGCGGCGCGTCCGAAGTGCCGGAGAAGGCCGCCGCCCCAATCACGCCTTCCTGCACGGCGTCCAGGCCGAACGCTTTTGCCAGCGCCATCTCATCGAACCGTTCAAGCAGTTCAGCACGCGCGCCGACATAGTGTCCCGCCAGCCTTGCGTTTTCGAGCAAGTGGCCAAGGTCGGCGGCGACGTAACGATAGGCGCGGTCGCGGTATTTGTAGCCGGTGCGCTGGAACACGGCAGCGGCGACCAGCACCAGGTCGGCATCGGCGGCCAGCGTGCCAAGGGGCAGGGGGCCGAGCTGCGCCAGCCGGTGCCCTGCGGGGTCGAAATGATAGAGCCCGGCCGGCAAACCCTCGACCCGGCGCGCAACGAGGTAAAGTTCGGCGGGGAACAGCGCGCCAGAGGACGGTGCCGCGCGCAATGCCAGCCCGCCGCGCCGTGCCGTCACCCCTGCCGTCAGATGCAGCAATTGACCGACAGCCGCCAGGTCGAGGTGGCTTGCCTGCGCCGGTCCTTTCAGCATGGTGCCAACGCTGCGCGGTCCTGCGCTGCCAGGCTCCGCGCGAGGCAGCGGGAAGTGCCGGGCCGCGGGATAGGATTTGAATGGCGCCGGTTGCGCACCCCAGTCCACCGCCGGCGCGCGGCGCAACAGTCCACTGCGCGATGAGGAGGAGGCTTCGTGGTAACGCAAGACAGTCGCGATATCCGGGGCCGGGCCCAGGGCAGCAGTCTGCGGCATTGGGGCGGCCTGGCGCCCGCCCCAATGAGCACCCAGTGAGAAGGCCAACCCCAGTGCCGCCGCCGCGCTGGCCACCAGCATGATGCGCCGCGCACCAGGGACGGCGACCACCGCTCCCGCGCTGACCGCATGGACGGCGCGGCGCTGCCTCAGCCAGCGCAAAACCGTCGGCAAATTGAAGAACAGATGCAGCGACACCAGCAGCAGCGTGGCGTAGCCGAACAGGTAATGCCAGTCGAACACCGGCAACTGCTGGTTGGCGACCCAGAACAGTCCCAAGCCGGCGGTGGCGAGCAGGTAGACCACCAACAGCAAGCTGCTGTGCATATTGACGGCCAGGCGCGACGGCACCTTGCCGCGCCAGGCCAGCGCGATCAGGGCGGCATACACCGCCAATGGCAGCAGCACCCATACGATTTTCGGCAGCATGTGGCCATTGTAGACCGCATTAGAAGCCCTGTTCTAGCGTGCGCGCCGTACAATGGCCGAAGAAACAAGAGAGGAGCCGCCGCCATGGGAAAAAAAACGAAATCGTTTGAAGAGAGCGAGGAACGGCTGACCAAGGCAGTACGCGAATCGGCGCAGGAAATCTGGAAAGCCGGCCTGGGCGCATTCACCGATTTGCAAAAGCGGGCGCGCGCCGTGGAAGGCGACCGCGCCGGCCATGTGCGTGCAACCGTCGACACCCTGGAGAAGGTGTTCGAAGAGCGCGTGACCAGGGCGCTCGATTCGATCGGCGTCCCCATGCGGCAGGACATCAATGCCCTGATCGAGCGGGTGGACGAACTAAGCCGCCAGGTGGAGGAACTCAAGGCCATGGTGAACAAGCCGGTTAAAAAGGCTACAACGAAAAAAGCGTAACTTCTGGAAAACTTCTAATAGTGATATCCTTGCAGGGGAATCAATAGAGCCCCTGTTATGCTACAAAAAGCGCCAAGACGAACCCGCGAACGCATCCTGGAACTCTCGCTGCGCTTGTTCAACGAGTTCGGCGAGCCAAACATCACGACCACCGTCATTGCCGAGGAGATGAATATCTCCCCGGGGAACCTCTATTACCATTTCCGGAACAAGGACGATATCGTCAACTCCATCTTCGTCCAGTTCAAGGCCGAAGCAGAACGCATGCTGCAGGTGCCGAGCGGCCGCCGCTCGAATATCGAGGACGTGTGGCTGTACCTGCACTTGATGTTCGAACTGATCTGGCGCTACCGCTTCTTCTACCGCGACCTGAACGACCTGCTGTCACGCAACCGCAAGCTCGAACTCGAGTTCAAGGAGCTGCTGGCGCACAAGATCAAGGTGGCGCGCAACCTGTGCCTGGACTTGCGCAGCGAAGGATCGCTGGAGGCGAGCGATATGGCGATCGATGCGATGTCGGTGAATATGGTGGTGGTGGCGACCTACTGGCTGTCCTACGAGTACGTGCGCAACCCGCGCAAATACTCCGAGCAGCAGTCGATGGCCGACGCCCTGGCGCGCGGCTGCTACCAGGTACTGTCCCAGATCGGTCCCTACCTGCGCGGCGAAACCAGCCTGCTGTTCCAGAAACTGTCCGAAGAATACCTGAAGAAGCTGAAATGAAATCGATTTGCGTGTATTGCGGCGCCAATGCCGGCGCCTCCCCCCGTTACGCCGAGCAGGCGCGGGCACTGGCCGCGGCACTGGTGGAGCAGAACCTGGCGCTGGTGTACGGCGGCGGCAATGTGGGCCTGATGGGCGTGATCGCCGACGAGGTGCTGCGCCTGGGCGGCGAGGTGACCGGCGTGATTCCGACCGCACTGGTGGAGCGCGAAGTGGGCCACACGGGCCTGACGCGCCAGTTCATCGTCAAGGATATGCATGAACGCAAGGCCATGATGGCGCAATTGTCGGACGGCTTCATCGCCATGCCAGGTGGGATGGGCACGCTGGAGGAACTGTTCGAGATGCTGACCTGGTCGCAGCTGGGCATCCATAGCAAGCCGGTCGGCTTGCTGAACGTGGATGGCTTCTATGACCGCCTGGTCGGTTTCATCGAACATGCCCGCGACGAAGGCTTCATCAAGCCGCAGCACGCCGCGCTGGTGCGCGTCAACGCTTCGCCGGCGGCGCTGGTGCACAGCCTGAAATGCTGACCCCACCGCAAGCCGACGCCAAGGCCGACGCCATCATGGCAGAGGCGCGGGCGCAGCTGCGGCGCAATAACCCGCCGCTCAACCTCATGCCCGCGTACTGCCGCTTGTGCCCCGAGCTGAAACAATTCAGCCAGGTGGAAGCGTTCGCCATCGTGCGCGCCGCGAACCGGACGGTCGCCAGGCGCGGCGTCGGGAGTGCCTGCGCGCTGCTGCTTGGCGCCTTGTGCGGCCTGGGGCTGTATGCAGCGGCCGGCGCATGGTGGCCATGTGTGCCGCTCATGGCGCTGGCGCTGGGCATCGACATGTGGCGGGTGCGCCGCCAGGTCGCCGCACTTTGCGCCGAGCGCCTACCAAAGCTTGCCGCCGCTCGCGTCGAGGTGGGTGAGGTATAGGCGGGTGTCGAACTCGTACTGGTGGTAGTTCGGCTCCATATAGGTGCACAACTTGTAGAACGCCTTGTCGTGCTGCTTTTCCTTGACATGGGCCAGCTCGTGGACCGCGATCATGCGCAGGAACTCCAGCGGCACGTCGCGGAACATGGTGGCCACACGTATCTCGTGCTTTGCCTTCAGCTTGCCGCCCTGGACGCGTGATACCGAGGTGTGCAGGCCGAGCGCGTGCTTGATCACGTGGATCTTGCTGTCAAACGCCACCTTGTCGATCGGTGCTGCGTTGCGCAGGAATTCGTCGCGCAAATCCTGGACGAAATCGTACAGCGCGCGGTCGTTGCGGATGCCGTGGGCTTTCGGATAACGTTGCAATAACACTTCGCCAAGGCGGCCCTGGTCGATCACCTGGCGGACCTGGGCCAGTGTCTGTTCTGAGTAAGCGCTGAGGTATTTCATGGCGGGCCGAATGGTATCATGCCCGCATGCGCACCCACGTCAATTCGGTGGGACTGCTGGTGGTCAGCGACCCCGTATTGAACTTCAGCTATCCCGCCCACATCCCCAGAGAATGCATCGACGCATTGCCGCCGCTGCCGGGAATTTACATTTTCCGAGATGCCGCGGGCAAGCCGATTTACATCGGCAAGAGCGTGAATATCCGCACGCGGGTGCTGTCGCACATGCGCACGGCGGAGGAAATGCAGATGCTGGCCAAGGCCGCTACGATCGACTTCGAGCGCACCGGCGGCGAAATCGGCGCCTTGCTGCGCGAGTCGCAGCTGGTCAAACAGCACCAGCCGGTCTTCAACAGCAAATTGCGCCGCCTGCGCGAAATGTGTTCGATCAGCATGGCGGGCGAGCAGCCGGAGATCGTGTTTGCGCGCGATGTCGACTTTGCGCTGGCGGAGCAGCTGTATGGCCTGTTCGGCAGCAAGAAGGCAGCTATCGAGACGCTGCGCGATGTGGTGCATGTGCGCGGTTTGTGCTCCGTCGCGACCGGGCTGGAGAAAAGTGCGCCGGGGCGGCCATGCTTTGCCAGGCAGGTGGCGCGCTGCAAGGGGGCGTGCACGGGGGAGGAGTCTTCGGCCGACCATGCGGCACGCGTGCGGCTGGCGCTGGAGCCTTTGCGCGTTACGCGCTGGCCATACCCAGGCGCAGTGGCGATCGTCGAGGAATCCGCCGGCTTGCGCCAGCGCGCGCTGGTTGAGCGCTGGTGTTACCTGGGCCTTGCGGCACAGGCGGAAGCTGGCGCCGGGGCAGGGCGCGGCAAGGCGCGGGGCGCCACTGCAGCGCCGGTGCGCTTCGATATCGATGTGTACAATATCCTGGTGCGCCCGCTGCTATCGGGCGCCTTATGCATCGAGGAGCCTTGAGTGGCAATCAAGTTCAACGTGTTCGGCACGCGCGTCCATATCGAGCGCCATGATGGCCGATGGGCTGCGTACTATCCCGGCTCGGACGGCAAGCGCCGCCCGGCCGACTTCGTGATTCCCCATGATGTCGAAGAGGACGGCCTGGCCCTGTACCTTGGCGACTTATTCCACGAGGAAGCGCGACCGGCGTATCCCGAAGTGGTCAGGGTAGCCTGAGCGTTTCATCCGCGCAGTTGATGGCTGTGCCGCCTGGCGTCGGATGGATACCGCGAAAGCGCTATATAATCAAATATATTGCGCTTTTTGAAAAGAATACCGATGAATCGAATCCATGCGGGCCTGCTCTTGTTCGCCGTGGCGGCCAACGCTGCGGCCACCGAGATCACGGTTTCCGCCGCCGCCAGCCTCAATAACGCCTTCCGTGACGTGGCCGCCGCCTACGAGGCTGCCCATCCGGGCGACAAGGTATTGCTGAACTTTGGCGCATCCGATGCGCTGGCAGCGCAAATTGCCAGGGGTGCGCCGGTCGACGTCTTCGCTTCCGCCGACCAGGAAGCCATGGACAGGGTGCAAGCGCACCTGGCACCGGGCAGCCGCCGCGATTTCGCCAGCAACGTGCTGGTGGTGGCGGCGCCGGCCAACAGCAGGCTGGCGCTGCGCCACCTGGCCGACCTGGGGCAAGCGGGCATCGGGCGCCTGACCACGGGCAACCCCGCCAGCGTGCCCGCCGGGCGCTACGCCAGGGCTGCGCTGGAAAAAGCCGGCCTGTGGGCGGCCCTGGAGCCGAAATTCGTGTTCGCCACGAATGTGCGCCAAAGCCTGGATTACATTGCGCGCGGCGAAGCCGAGGCGGGGCTGGTCTACCGGACGGACGTCGCTTCGCAGGCAGGCAAGGTGCGCGTGGTGATGGCGGTGCCGGGCACGGGGCCGATAAGCTACCCGCTGGCCGTGATGCGCGACGCACCGAATGTGGCGGGAGGACGCGCCTTTGCGGAATTCATCATGTCGCCGGGCGGGCAGGCCATCCTGTCGCGGCATGGTTTTGGGAAACCGTAAGCGATGGATGCCGCGTTGATCGCCCTCGGCCTGTCACTCAAGGTGGCGCTGTGGGCCACCGTCATCGACCTGCTGCTGGGGGTCGGTTTCGGCTACCTGCTGGCGCGTTGCAGTTTCCCCGGCCGCAACGTACTGGATGCCGTGCTTACGCTGCCGATGGTGATGCCGCCCACCGTGCTGGGTTATTACCTGCTGGTGCTGATTGGCCGTAACGGGCCGGTCGGCCACTGGCTGCAGCAAAGCTTCGGCATCAACCTGATTTTCACTTGGCAAGGTGCAGTCATCGCGGCCGCCGTGGTGGCGTTCCCGCTGGTGCTGAAGGGGGCCCGTTCGGCATTCGAAGCGGTCGACGTGCAGTTGGAGCAGGCGGCGCGGGTGCTGGGTGTACCGCCGGTTGGCGTGTTCCTGCGTGTCAGCCTGCCCCTCGCCTGGCGCGGTGTGCTGGCCGGTACCTTGCTGGCGTTCGCCCGCTCGATGGGCGAATTCGGCGCCACCCTGATGGTGGCCGGCAGTATTCCCGGCAAGACCCAAACGCTGTCGATTGCCGTCTACGAGGCGGTGCAGGCAGGGCAGGACGATACGGCCAACCTGCTGGTGCTGGTCACCTCGGTCACCTGCATCATCGTGCTGGTGGCAGCCACCCGGCTGGCGCCGGAGCGGGCGCGGGAGGCAACATGACGGTCCATGTCGAAATCCGCAAGGCACTGCGTGCGGGACCGCGCAGTTTCCAGCTCGATGCGCAGTTCGCGTCGTCCAGCAAGCGTGTCGTGATCTACGGCGCCTCGGGCGCGGGTAAGAGCCAGATGCTGAAAGCGATGGCAGGCTTGACGCGGCCGGACGATGGCGTGATCGAGCTGGCCGGACGCCGCCTGTTCGACAGCGCCGCCGGGCTCGACGTGCCCGCGCGCAAACGGCGCCTGGGCTACCTGTTCCAGGATTACGCACTGTTCCCCCACTTGAATGTGCGGCAGAACATCGGCTTTGGCCTGCTGCGCGGCTGGTTCAATCCGGCGGCGCGCGGCGAACCGGCTGCGGTGCGCTATTGGCTGGACGCCTTCGGCCTTGGCGAAGTCGCGCACCAGCGGCCGGCGCAACTGTCCGGCGGGCAGCGGCAGCGGGTGGCGCTGGCGCGGGCGCTGGTCGCGGAGCCGGACGCGCTGCTGCTGGACGAGCCTTTCGCCGCGCTGGATCCGGCCCTGCGCGTGCGCATGCGCGCGGAACTGGACAGCCTGCAGCGGCGGCTCGACATCCCCATGCTGCTGATTACGCACGATCCCGACGATGCCGCCACCTTCGGCGGCCAAGTCTTGACGATGGCCGATGGCCGCGTGGCCACGGAGGGTAACCATGGGTAAGCAGGTGGCGCTGCAAGGCGAGGTGTGGATCACGCTCGATGGTGAGAGCTTCGGCGGACACCAGCGCGTCGAGTTATTGGCCAGCATAGGCGAGCATGGCTCGATCACGCAGGGCGCCAAGGCGATCGGCATGAGCTACAAGGCCGCCTGGGATGCCATCGATGCCATGAACAACCTGGCCGGCGAGCCGCTGCTCGAACGTTCGGCCGGTGGCAAGGGCGGCGGCGGCACGCGGCTGACGCAGCGCGGCGCGCAACTGGTGGCGAATTTCCGCCGCATCGAATACGAACATCGGGTATTCATGCAGCATCTGAGCCGCCAGTCGCAAGGCTTGGCGGACGATTTTCTCTTATTGCAGACCATGAAGATGAAGACCAGCGCGCGCAACCAGTTTTCCGGCACCGTGACGGCGATCAAGCCTGGCGCGGTCAACGACGAAATCGTGCTGCGCATCGTCGGCGGCCAGGAGATCGTTGCGATCATCACCCACGAGAGCACGGCCAGCCTGGGCTTGCGGGAAGGCGGGGAGGCCTTTGCGCTGGTCAAGGCATCGTCGATCATCCTGGCAACCGGCGTGACGGGCAAGCTGTCCGCCCGCAACCAGTTGCGCGGTACCGTGTGCCGGGTGCAGGCCGGCGCAGTGAATTCGGAACTGACGATCGCGCTGCCAGGCGGCGGTACCATCGCGGCCACCGTCACGCGCGACAGCGAACAGGCCATGGCGCTGGAAGTGGGCATGGAGGCGACGGCCCTGTTCAAAGCCTCCAGCGTCATCATCGGCGTGCCCGCATAAGATGTACTGACTCAGACTTGACCTGACAGGGGCTGTCAGTTGGGTTAGAGTTCTGCAAGGCCGCTACCGGCCAATAGCGGCCATCAATACAAAACCCGTCTACCGAAATGGATGCATGCAATGCTTAAACATTTTTTTGCCGGGCTTCTAATCCTCCTAGGCCACGGCCTTG
This sequence comes from uncultured Duganella sp., assembly GCA_946482335.1. The sequence continues at coordinate 53,669 of CAMLRG010000008.1, forward strand.
CTTTCGGTCAGGAGGGCCAGGCCCCATCGCAGCAGTGCGCCATTGGTCCTCAGGAGAGAAGCTTCGGTAAAACGAAATGGCTACTGTATGGTTGCGACGGAGCTACAGCTGCAGCGCTGGTTCCTGCAAAAGGCAATCCCGCCGCACCCTTCTTTTTCCTCGTCTTCCGCGATGGAGCAAGTTACCGGATTTATGGTGAAGGATTAGGGGAAAAGAATGCGACCGGTGC
>CAMLRG010000009.1 GCA_946482335.1 uncultured Duganella sp.
GGGTCGAACTCCCGACCTAATCCTTGTAAGGGATCCGCTCTACCAACTGAGCTAAACGCCCGCTTAAACTGCCCGGTAAGCATCACTGCTTACCGAAGGCCATTATTGTACAGCATCTTTCAGCGCTTTACCAGCCTTAAATTTAGGAACTTTGGCTGCGTCGATCTTGATCTCTTCTTTCGTGCGCGGGTTGCGGCCGGTACGGGCTGCGCGCTCGCTTACGGTGAAGGTGCCAAAGCCGACCAGGGTGACGCTGTCGTTCTTGGCCAGAGAGGTGGTTACGCCGTCGATCATCGCGTCCAGGGCACGTGCAGCAGCTGCCTTGGAGATGTCAGCGGAAGTCGCGATGTGGTCGATCAGTTCAGTCTTGTTCAAAGCATTCCCCGTCACAAAGGTTTATATCGTTTATACCGTTTTCTATGCTGCGTTCTATTGCGCATAAAAATCTCGAGGCCGTATTAGACAGGGCGGGATTGCCTTGTGTCAAGGGTAAAAATAAAACGGGCGCCCCGCAGGGCGCCCATTTTTACCGCAAAACCGGCAAACCAGTGTCTGACCCACCGGGTCAGACACTGAACTTCCGGTTTAATGCTTGACGACCTCGGAACCGTCCGCGGTGGCCGCCACTGCCGGCACGTCCACCGGCGCCACCGGTTCGGTGATCGGTTCCGGCTGGCGTTCCAGGGCCACTTCCAGCACCTTGTCGATCCAGCGCACCGGCACGATCTCCAGCTTGTTCTTCACGTTGTCCGGTATCTCGGCCAGGTCCTTTACGTTCTGCTCGGGGATCAGCACGGTCTTGATGCCGCCGCGATGCGCCGCCAGCAGCTTTTCCTTCAAGCCGCCGATCGGCAGCACCTCACCGCGCAGCGTGATCTCGCCCGTCATCGCCACGTCCGCGCGGACCGGGATGCCGGTGAAGGTCGACACCATCGCCGTGGTCATCGCAATACCTGCCGACGGGCCATCCTTCGGCGTCGCGCCTTCCGGCACGTGGATGTGGATGTCCTGCTTCTCGAACACTTCGTTCTTGATGCCCAGGCGCGACGCGCGGCTGCGCACCACGGTTCGGGCAGCTTCGATCGATTCCTTCATCACGTCGCCCAGCGTACCGGTGCGGATGACGTTGCCCTTGCCGGGCATGCCCACCGACTCAATGGTCAACAGGTCGCCGCCCACCTCGGTCCATGCCAGCCCGACCACCTGGCCAACCTGGTTGGTTTTCTCGGCAACGCCGAAGTCGTAACGGCGCACGCCCAGGAACTTGTCCAGGTTTTTCGGCGTGACAGCCACTTTCCTGTCCGACTTCTTCAGCAGCAGCATCTTCACGACCTTGCGGCAGATCTTGGAGATTTCACGCTCCAGCGAACGCACACCCGCTTCACGGGTGTAGTAGCGGATGATGTCGCGCACCGCCGCCTCGCTCACCGAAATCTCACCTTCCTTCAGGCCGTTGTTCTTGATCTGCTTGGGCAGCAGGTAGCGCAAGGAGATATTGGTCTTCTCGTCTTCCGTGTAGCCCGACAGGCGGATCACTTCCATGCGGTCCAGCAGTGCCGGCGGGATGTTGTAGGAGTTCGACGTCGCCACGAACATCACATCGGACAGGTCGAAGTCGACCTCGATGTAGTGGTCGGAGAAGGTGTGGTTCTGCTCGGGGTCCAGCACCTCCAGCAGGGCCGACGAAGGGTCGCCGCGGAAATCCGCGCCCATCTTGTCGATCTCGTCCAGCAGGAACAGCGGGTTGCGCACGCCGACCTTCGACAGCGACTGCAGCACCTTGCCCGGCATGGAACCGATATAGGTGCGGCGGTGGCCGCGGATCTCGGCTTCGTCGCGCACGCCGCCCAGCGCCATCCGCACGTACTTGCGGTTGGTGGCCTTGGCGATCGACTGGCCCAGCGAAGTCTTGCCCACGCCCGGAGGACCGACGAAGCACAGGATCGGCGCCTTGAGCTTGTCGACGCGCTGCTGCACCGCCAGGTATTCGACGATGCGTTCCTTGATTTTCTCCAGGCCGTAGTGGTCATGGTCGAGCACTTTCTCGGCATTGGCCAGGTCGTTGTTGACTTTGGATTTTTTCTTCCAGGGCAGCGACACCAGGGTGTCGATGTAATTGCGCACCACGGTCGCTTCCGCCGACATCGGCGACATCAGCTTCAGCTTCTTGATCTCGGCCTGGGCCTTTTCCAGCGCTTCCTTCGGCATCTTGGCAGCGAGGATCTTCTTCTCCAGCTCTTCGATGTCGGCGCCTTCTTCGCCTTCGCCCAGTTCCTTCTGGATCGCCTTGACCTGCTCGTTCAGGTAGTACTCGCGCTGCGATTTCTCCATCTGGCGCTTGACGCGGCCACGGATGCGCTTTTCCACCTGCAGGATGTCGAGCTCGCCTTCCAGCTGGCCGAGCAGATGCTCCAGGCGCTTGGCGACGTTGATGATTTCCAGGATCACCTGCTTTTGCTCGAGCTTGAGCGGCAGGTGGGCGGCCACCGTGTCGGCCAGGCGGCCGGCATCGTCGATGCCCGACAGCGAGGCCAGGATTTCAGGCGGGATCTTCTTGTTCAGTTTGACGTACTGGTCAAACTGCTGGACGATGGCGCGGCGCATGGCCTCGATCTCGGATTCGTCGCCGATTTCCGATTCCAGCGGCACCAGGTCGGCCACGAAATGGCTCGGCGCGTCGGTGATTTTCTTGATGCGGGCACGCTGCGCGCCCTCGACCAGCACTTTGACGGTGCCGTCGGGCAGTTTCAACATCTGCAGGATATTGGCCACGCAGCCGATTTCATAAATATCCGATGGCGAAGGCTCATCCTTGGCGGCAGCCTTCTGGGCAGCCAGCATGATGCTCTTGCCCTGTTCCATGGCGGCTTCCAGCGCCTTGATGGATTTTGGTCGGCCAACGAACAACGGGATCACCATGTGCGGGAAGACTACAACATCCCGCAGTGGCAACAGAGGCAGTTGAGTTTGCTCAGTTAATTTGGTAGTTGTCATGGCGTACCTTATTTAAAGACTTGGTTCTGATGTAGGCCCCAGCGGCCGAATCACAAGACCATTACTGCAATTTATTTCTGCAAATACTTATTCATTGCAGTAGTTACTCTAACAAAATGCCGCTTTGGAACAAAAAAAGCCACGCGCGACCGGTAATCGCGAGTGGCTTTTCGACTGAAGCCGGCGTTATGTTATTGAGGTTGATTGTAACGCCTTGCCTCAGGGATTCAAAACCCTATTTAGTTTTCCCCTGCTGCTTTTGGGGATTCCTGGTAAATCAGGAGGGGTTTTGCGCCACTGGTGATCGTATTTTCATCAATTACGACTTTGGTGACGTTCTGCTGGTTCGGCAAGTCAAACATAATATCCAGCAATGCATGTTCCAGGATGGAGCGCAGGCCGCGGGCGCCGGTCTTGCGCGCCAGTGCCTTGCGGGCGATCGCGTGCAGCGCGGCCGGACGGATTTCCAGTTCCGCGCCTTCCATCTCCAGCAGCTTGGAATATTGCTTGACCAGCGCATTCTTTGGCTCGACCAGGATCTCGATCAAGGCTTCCTCGGTCAGCTCGGCCAGGGTCGCCACCACCGGCAGGCGGCCCACCAGTTCCGGGATCAGGCCGAACTTGATCAAGTCTTCCGGTTCGGCTTCCATCATCAAGTCGCTGTTCGAACGCTGTTCCTTGCTCTTCACTTCCGCCGAGAAGCCAATGCCGGACTTTTCGGAGCGGTTGGAAATGATCTTGGCCAGGCCGTCGAAGGCGCCGCCGCAGATGAACATGATGTTGGTGGTGTCGATCTGCACGAAGTCCTGGTTCGGGTGCTTGCGGCCGCCCTGTGGCGGCACCGATGCCATGGTGCCTTCGATCAGCTTCAGCAGCGCTTGCTGCACGCCTTCGCCCGAGACGTCGCGGGTGATCGACGGGTTGTCGGACTTGCGGGAAATCTTGTCGATCTCGTCGATATAGACGATGCCGCGCTGTGCCTTTTCCACGTCGTAGTTGCAGCTCTGCAACAACTTCTGGATGATGTTTTCGACGTCCTCACCCACGTAACCGGCTTCGGTCAGGGTGGTGGCGTCGGCGATCACGAACGGCACGTTCAGCATGCGCGCCAGGGTCTGGGCCAGCAGCGTCTTGCCGGAGCCGGTCGGGCCCACCAACAGGATGTTGGACTTGGCCAGCTCGACGTCATCCTTCTTGCCCAGGTGCTTCAGGCGCTTGTAATGGTTGTATACGGCCACGGACAGGATGCGCTTGGCCGTGGCCTGGCCGATCACGTACTGGTTCAGCAGGTCGGTGATCTCCTGCGGGGTGGGCAGGTCCGACTTGGCTCCCGCGACAGACTCGATGCTGGACGTCTCGTCGCGGATGATGTCATTGCACAAGTCAATGCATTCATCGCAAATGAACACCGACGGGCCGGCAATCAGCTTCTTCACCTCGTGCTGGCTTTTGCCGCAGAACGAGCAGTAAAGGAGTTTCTCACCGCTGGAGGATTTTTTCTCTGACATGGGACTAATCTTTAGTTTTGGTGCAAGTTAGCTCGTGCGCTAAAGCAAGAAATCCTGCGCACAACCACATGCTACCCGAAATAAAAGCAAAACGCCCGAACGTTGTAGCGTCCGGGCGTCGACTTGCAAGGACGCTTATGCGCGGCTGGTCAAGACTTTGTCGATCAGGCCATATTCCGCGGCTTCCTCCGAAGACATGAAGCGGTCGCGGTCGGTATCCTTGGCGATTTGTTCGATCGACTGGCCGGTGCGGTCCGCCATGATGCTGTTCAGGCGGTGACGCAGGTAGAGGATCTCTTTGGCCTGGATTTCGATGTCCGACGCCATGCCTTGCGAGCCACCGGAAGGCTGGTGGATCATGATGCGGCTGTTCGGCAGCGAGAAACGCTTGCCCTTGGCGCCGGCGGCCAGCAGGAAGGCGCCCATGGAGGCGGCCATGCCGGTGCACAGGGTCGACACGTCAGGCTTGATGAACTGCATGGTGTCGTAGATCGCCAGGCCGGCCGATACCGAACCGCCCGGGGAATTGATGTACAGCGAAATGTCCTTGTCCGGATTTTCGCTTTCCAGGAACAGCAGCTGGGCAACGATCAGGTTGGCCATCTGGTCGTTGACAGGACCGACCATGAAGATCACGCGTTCCTTCAGCAGGCGCGAATAGATATCGTACGAGCGCTCGCCGCGGCCGCTTTGTTCGATCACCATCGGCACCAGGCCGAGCATTTGCGTATCGAGTGCGGGATTACGGTTCATTCCAATTCCTTGTTGTGCTGCCAAACCAATAAAAACGGGGTCAGACCCAAGGGTCAGACCCCGGTCGGCGACTGCCGCGTTACAGGGGTCTGACCCTTTGGGTCTGACCCCGGGTTGCCGGTTTGGCGGTTAATCAAGCTATTAAGCTTGTACGCTTCCCATGAGTTCGTCGAAAGGAATTTCCTTCGAAACGTTCTTGCACAGGCCCAGGACGTAAGTAACGACGTTTTCTTCCAATACAAGAGCTTCCACTTCAGCCAGGCGGCGGCGATCGGAGTAGTAGTACTTCAGCACTTCGCGTGGATCTTCGTAGCTCTGTGCGAAATCTTCGATCTGTGCCTTCACCTGGTCAGGGGTGGCTTGCAGGTTCTGCTCGCCCACCAGCTTGGACAGGATCAGGCCCAGGCGCACGCGGCGCTCGGCCTTGTCCTTGAACAGCTCTGGAGGGAATGGTACATCTTTTACGTTCATGCCGCGCTGTGCCATGTCCTGGCGGGTCATTTCGGCCAGGCGCTCGGTGTCCTGGGCGATCAGCGACTGCGGCACGTCCAGGGTCGCGGTCTTGACCAGGGTGTCCATCACGGCTTCTTTATTGCGTGCCTTGACGCGGCCGGCAACTTCACGTTCCAGGTTGACCTTGATGTCTTCACGCATCTTGGCCAGGTCGCCATCGGCCACGCCCAGGGACTTGGCGAACTCGGCGTCGACTTCCGGCAGGTGCGCCCATTCCAGCTTTTGCAGGGTGATGGTGAACTCGGCGGTCTTGCCGGCCACGTCCTTGCCATGGTAATCCTCAGGGAAAGACAGCGGGAAGGTCTTGGACTCGCCCACTTTCAGACCGACGGTGGCGGCTTCGAATTCAGGCAGCATGCGGCCTTCGCCCAGTACGAACGGATAAGCTTCGGCTTTGCCGCCTGGGAACTCTTCACCGTCGATCTTGCCGACGAAGTCCACGGTCACGCGGTCGCCGTTGGCGGCGATGGCTTCGCCACCGTCACCGTGCTCGCCCTGCTCGCCCTTCACGTGGAAATGCACGCGCTGCTTGCGCAGGATGTCGATGGTCTTGTCGATTTCTACGTCGGTCACGTTGGACTTGACGGTCTCGATCTCAACCTGGGTCAGGTCGCCGATCTCGACTTCCGGATACACTTCGAAGGTGGCGTCGAAGGACAGTTGGCCTTCCGGTGCATCCTGCTTTGGCTCGATACGCGGGAAGCCGGCGACGCGCAGCTGGTTTTCGTTGGCAGCGTTGTTGAAGGCTTGGCCGACTTTATCGTTCAGCACTTCGGTTTCGATCTGGTAGCCGTATTGTGCGGCAACCATCTTCATCGGCACTTTGCCTGGGCGGAAGCCAGGAGCACGTGCGGAGCGGGCCTGAACTTTCAGGCGCTTTTCCACTTCGGAACGCACGTCCGACAGTGGGAAGGAAATCGTCATGCGGCGTTCGAGTTTGCCCAGGGTTTCAACTGCAGTTGCCATTGTAAAAATCGTCCAATAAAAATAAGTGTACTTATGGTGCGAGGAGGGGGACTCGAACCCCCACACCATTGCTGGCGTCAGGACCTAAACCTGGTGCGTCTACCAATTTCGCCATCCTCGCGGCATATTTGCACAAAAGCAAAGGGCGACCATTTAAGTGAAAACAGGGTCGCCCGGGGCTTTCAACTTCAACCCGGCATTCTATACGGTGTTTCTGGAGTGCGGTAGTGGTTTTTTTGCGTTATGCGCAACATTTGGGCAAAAACCGGCAGGGCGGTGTCAGACCCAATGGGTCTGACACCTGGGCTAGCGGTTTGGCTTTGGCACCCGGAACCAGGCGGCGTAAAGCGCCGGCAGGAACAGCAGGGTCAAGGCTGTCGCCAGGATCAGCCCGCCCATGATGGCCACCGCCATCGGCCCCCAGAACACCGAGCGCGACAATGGGATCATGGCCAGCGCCGCCGCCGCCGCGGTCAGGATGATCGGCCGGCAGCGCCGCACCGCCGACTCGACGATCGCATCCCAGGCCGGCACGCCCTGCTTGATATCCTGCTCGATCTGGTCCACCAGGATCACCGAGTTGCGGATGATCATCCCGAACAGCGCGATAATCCCCAGGTTCGCCACAAAGCCCAGCGGCCTTCCCATGATCAGCAGCGCCATCGCCGCCCCTGCCACGCCCAGCGGCCCGGTCAGGAACACCAGCAGCGAACGCGAGAAGCTATGCAGCTGCAGCATCAACAAGGTGAAGATGATGAACACCGCCAGCGGCAGGTTGGCCGCGATCGACTCTTCCGCCGCACTGCTGTCCGACGCCGCCCCCTTGACCTTGATCTCGTAGCCTGGCGGCAGCTTGGCGCGCAATTCATCCAGCTTCGGATTGATCTGCCCCGACACCGTCGGCCCCTGCACGCCCTCCACCACATCGGACTGCACGGTGATCGCCCATTCGCGGCCCTCGCGCCACACCACGCCCGGCTCCCACACGAAGTGCACGCGGGCCAGTTGCGAGATCGGCACCGAGCGCCCACTATTGGTCGGGATATAAGTATCGTTCAGCACTGCGATGGTACGCCGTTCGTCCAGCGGCTGGCGCACCTGGATATCGATCAGGCGGATGCCTTCGCGGAACTGCCCGATCGGCGTGCCGGACAGGATGGTATTCGCCGCCCGCATCACGGTTTGCGACGTCACGCCCAGGGCGCGCATCTTGTCCTGGTCCAGGTCCAGCCGCAGCACCTTGATCGACTCGTTCCAGTTGTCGTTCACGCCCACCGTATTGGGGTTGGCGCGCATGATGTCCTTCACCTGGTCGGCAATGGCGCGCACGCGCTCCACCTCTGTGCCGGTGACGCGGAACTGCACCGCATACGGCACCGGAGGGCCGTTCGGCAGCAATTGCACGCGCCCGCGCACCTCGGGGAAGTCGGTCTTGAACACTGCCGTGATCTTATGGCGCAATTCCTCCCGCGCCTTCAAGTCCTTGGCCAGCACCACGGCCTGCGACACGTTCGTCTGCGGGAAGATCTGGTTCAGCGGCAGGTAGAAGCGCGGACTGCCGTTGCCGACATACGTCGTGACGCTGGCCACGCCAGGCTCCTTGCGGATGAACTCCTCGAATTTCTTGGCCTGGCGCTCGGTTTGCGCAAAGGCCGTACCCTCCGGCGACCACATCTCGACCATCAGTTCCGGCCGGCTGGAGTCCGGGAAGAATTGCTTCTCGATGAATTTGAAACCGTACACGCCAAGGAAGAACACCACCAGCGTTGCCACGATCGTGGTCTTGCGGTACTCCACGCACCAGTTCACGACGGCACGGAATTTGCGGTAACCGGGCGTATCGAACAACTCATGGTGATCGCCACCCTCCGCATGCGGCTTGACCTTGAGCAGGACGAAGCCGATGTACGGCGTGAACACCACCGCCACCACCCAGGACGTGACCAGCGCGATCGCGTTGACGGAGAACAGCGAGAAGGTGTACTCGCCGGCAGCCGATGCTGCCAGGCCGATCGGCAGGAAGCCTGCGACCGTGATCAGGGTGCCGGTCAGCATCGGCAGCGCGGTGGAGGTATAGGCATAGGTTGCCGCCTCCAGGCGCGAATAGCCCTCCTCCATTTTGCGTACCATCATTTCGACGGCAATGATGGCGTCGTCCACCAGCAAGCCCAGCGCAATGATCAGGGCGCCCAGCGAAATTTTGTGCAGGTCGATGTCGAAGATGCGCATGAACAGGAAGGTCACCGCCAGCACCAGCGGGATGGTGAGCGCCACCACCAGCCCGGGGCGCGCATCGAGGCGCAGCTTCGGCTTGGAATGCAGGCCAAGCGAAAGGAAACTCACCGCCAGCACGATCAGCACCGCTTCGACCAGGGTGCGCAGGAACTCGCCGACCGAGGCTGTCACGGCGGCCGGCTGGTTCGACACGCGCTCCAGTTCGATGCCGACCGGCAGTTTGGACTTCATCTGTTCGACGGTCTTTTCCAGCTCCTTGCCCATCAGGATGATGTTGCCGCCCTTCTCCATCGACACGCCCAGGCCGATCACTTCCTTGCCGTTGAAGCGCATCTTGTCGCGCGGCGGATCGAGGTATTCGCGCTTGATGGTGGCGAAGTCGCCCAGGCGGAAGGTGGTGTTATTGGCGCGCAGCTCCAGTTCCTCCAGGTCCTTGACCGTACGCAGCGCGCCGGAAACACGGACCTGCAGGTTGTCGGTCGGCGTCACCACCACGCCGGTGGCCTCGACCACGTTCTGGGTGGCGATCTGGTTGGCGATCTGCTCGACGGTCAAGCCCAGTTGGGCGAACTTTTTGTGCGAGAACTCGATGTTGATCTTCTCGTCCTGCACGCCGAACAGCTCGACCTTCGACACCTTCTTCACGCCCAGCAACTGCTGGCGCACCAGGTCGGCGTAATCCTTCAGCTCGGCGTACGTGAAACCATCGCCGGACAGGGCAAAGATGGAACCGTAGGTATCGCCGAATTCGTCGTTGAAGACCGGGCCTTGCACGCCGGCCGGCAGCGTGGCGCGGATGTCGCCGATCTTCTTGCGCACCTGGTACCAGGCTTGCGAGACTTCCTTGGGCGGCGTCGATTCGCGCAAACTGAGCAGGATCAGCGTCTGCCCCGGCTTGGAATAGCTGGTGATCTCATGGACGAACGGCGTTTCCTGCAGCTTCTTTTCCAGCTTGTCGGTGACCTGCTCGGCCGTCTGCAGCGCGGTCGCGCCCGGCCAGAAGGCTTGCACCACCATGGAGCGGAAAGTGAACGGCGGATCCTCATCCTGCCCCAGGTTCTTGTAGGCCAGCAGGCCGCCGATCAGCAGCACCGCCATCAGGTAACGCGTGAGCGGGATGTGCTCAAGGGCCCAGCGCGACAGGTTGAAGCCCTTCATTTGGCGGCCCCGAGGATGGTCACTTTCTGGCCCGGCTTCAGCAGGTTGACGCCGGCGGTGACGACGGTCTGCCCCGGCTTGACGCCCGATCCCAGTACCAGCTCGTTGCCCGACACGCCGGACACCGTGACCGGCACCAGGCGCACCGCACCATTTTCCACCACCCACACCGAGGTGTTCGACTTTTCATGGAACAGCGCCGTCAGCGGCACCTTGATCTGCGGCTCCGGCGTACGCGAGGCGAAGGCCACCAGGGCGGTCATCCCCAGCTTGGCTTCCTGCAGGCTGGATGGGATCGACACCCGGAAGGCATAAGTGCGGGTGAATGGATCGGCCACCGGGGAGATCTCGCGGATCTTGCCGGGCACACTCTTGTCAGGGCTGGCCCACAGGCGCACATGCACATCCGTGATGGCGCGCAAGGTGTCGACCTTGTCTTCCGGTACCCCGAACACGATTTCCTTTTCATCGGTCTTGGCCACCCGCACCACCGGCGTGCCAGGGGCAACCACCTGCCCCACTTCGGCATCCACTGCCGTCACCACGCCATCAATATCGGACACCAGGCTGGCGTACGCGGCCTGGTTGGACATGCCGCGATAGGCCGCCTGCGCGGAATCGACTTGCGCCTGCGCCGACTTGGCGGCCGACAGCCTGGCATCCAGGATGGCCTGGCTGACGAAGTTCTTTTCGCGCAGCTCCTGGTAGCGCTTCAACTCAGCGTTGGCCAGGTCGCGCGTGGTTTCCGCCGCCCGCAGCGCCGCCATGGCCTGGGTCTGGGACAGCCTCAAATCCTGCGGGTCGAGCTCCATCAGCACCTGACCACGCTTGACCTCGCTACCCACGTCCACCTTGCGCGAGACGATCTTGCCGCCGACCCGGAAGCCCAGCCGCGATTCCACGCGCGCGCGCACTTCGCCGGAAAATTCGGCATTCACGTCGATATCCGAAGTTTGCAGGACCATGGCGCGCACCGGACGGACATCTTCAGTCTTCGGCGCTTCTTTCGAGCAGGCGGCAAGCAGCAAGGCGCAGGCTGCAACCCAGGGTAGTTTTTTTGCTACGAACACGATGGATTTCCTTTTTAGTGGCCCTGGCGATTGCCGGGGGTGCATCTTTGCCATTATTATTTCCGATCTGGAACTAAATGACTTTCCGTTTAGTAAAAAATTATAGCCGGGTCAACCGTACTTGCAAATGACTTTTGCGTCATTAATTTAGAACAGCGCCTCTATGCCCGTTGACCACTACGAGAATTTCCCCGTCGCTTCCATCCTGTTGCCGCGAAAAATACGCCCCGCAGTGGAGGCGATTTATGCCTTTGCGCGCAGCGCCGACGATATTGCCGACGAAGGCGATGCGACGCCCGAGCAGCGCCTGGCCGCGCTGACGGCCTACGAGGACGCCCTGGGCCGCATCGAGCGCGCTGAAGGCGGCCTGGACCCGATGTTCGAACGGCTGGCCGAGACCATCGCGCGCCACCGGCTGCCCTTGCGCCCTTTTTACGACCTGTTGTCCGCCTTTAAGCAGGATATCGTGGTGCACCGCTACCAGGACTACGGCGCGCTGCTGGATTACTGTGCACGTTCGGCCAATCCGGTGGGCTTGCTGATGTTGCACCTGTACGGCGAGGCCGACGAGGCCAATGTGCGCGATTCGGACGCCATCTGTTCCGCCCTGCAGATCATCAATTTCCTGCAGGACGTGGCGATCGACGAGCACAAGGAGCGCATTTACCTGCCGATGGAGGATCTGGCGCGCTATGCGCTGTCGCCGGCGCACTTGTCGCGGCCCGATAACAAGGCGAAATGGCGGGCCATGATGAAGTTCCAGGTCGGCCGCGCGCGCGCGCTGATGCTGCAGGGTGCCCCCCTGGCCTGCCGCCTCAAGGGCCGCATCGGCCTGGAGCTGCGCATGGTGGTGCAAGGCGGGCTGCGTATTCTGGAGGCAATCGAGGAAGTCGATTACGACGTTTTCCTGCGCCGGCCAAAGCTCGAAAAGCGCGATTGGGTCAAGGTTTTCTGGCGTGCGCTTCGGATGAAGCCCGCTTCCCTATAGAATAGCGCCTTTGACAGCGTTACCCGAACCATAAGAACATGTCCCCCGACGAATACTGCCAGCAGAAGGCCGCCGCCAGCGGTTCGAGTTTTTATTACAGTTTCCTGTTCCTGCCGCCGGAACGCCGCCGCGCCATCACGGCGCTGTATGCCTTCTGCCGCGAGGTGGACGACACCGTCGACGAATGCAGCGACGAATCGCTGGCGCGCATCAAGCTGGCATGGTGGCGCAATGAGATCGCGCAAATGTACGAAGGCAAACAGTCGCACCCCGTGACCCAGGCCTTGCAGCCCCATATCGCGCCGTATGGCTTGAAGCAGGAACACATGCAGGCCATCATCGATGGCATGGAAATGGACTTGAACCAGACCCGCTATCTCGATTATGCAGGACTGTCGAAGTACTGCTGGCACGTGGCGAGCGTGGTGGGCATCCTGTCGGCTTCGATCTTCGGCGCCACGCGCCCGGAGACGCTGCACTATGCGGAAAAGCTGGGGCATGCGTTCCAACTGACCAATATCATCCGCGACGTCGGCGAAGATGCCCGCAAGGGCCGCATCTACCTGCCGGTCAACGAGCTGCAGCAGTTCAACGTGACGGCGGCCGACCTGCTCAATGCGCGCGAAACCGAAAATTTCGCGAAGCTGATGCAATTCCAGGTGGCGCGCGCGCAAAAAGCATACGACGAAGCGTTCGCGCTACTGCCGAAGGAAGACCGCCGTGCCCAGCGTCCCGGCTTGATCATGGCGGCGATTTACCGCACGCTGTTGAATGAAATCGAGGAAGATGGCTACCACGTCCTCAAGCAGCGCATTTCGCTGACGCCGATCCGCAAATTGTGGCTGGCGTGGAAGACCTGGGTCCGTGGCTAATCACTTTGCCGTCATCGGTGGCGGCTGGGCAGGGTTCACGGCGGCCGTCGAACTGGCGCGCGCCGGCCACCGGACCACGCTGTTCGAAGCGGCCCGAACCCTTGGCGGCCGGGCGCGCCGGGTGTCATTCGATGGGCGCGAACTCGATAATGGCCAGCACATCATGCTCGGTGCCTATGCCGAAACGCTGCGCCTCATGCGCACGGTCGGCGTGGATATCGGCCGCGCGGTGCTCACCCTCCCCTTGCAGATGCGTTATCCGCCTGGCAGCGGCATGGACTTTCTGGCGCCCCGCCTGCCGGCACCGCTGCACGTCGGTGTCGCCCTGCTGCGTGCGCGCGGCCTGGTCCGCGAGGACAAGCTGGCCCTGGCACGTTTCAGTACCACAGCGCGCTGGATGGACTGGCGCTTGAACCACGATTGCAGCGTGGCGGAGTTGCTGGAGCGTTTCGACCAGACGCCGCGCCTGGTGGCGTTGATGTGGCGCCCCTTGTGCCTGGCCGCCCTGAATACGCCGCCCGAGCGCGCGTCGGCCAACGTTTTCCTGGCCGTGCTGCGCGACAGCCTCGGCGCGCGCCGCGCCGCCTCGGACATGCTGCTGCCGCGCGCCGACCTCTCTGCCCTGTTCCCGGACGCCGCCGCCGCATGGCTGGCAACCGGCGGGCACACCATCCATCTTGGCACCAAGGTCGACGCCATCCGGCCAGGCCCGGCGGGCAACTGGCTGCTCGACGCCAGCGGCGCATCGGTGGGCAGCGGCTGGAGCGCAGCGTTCGATGGCGTGGTGCTGGCCGGTTCGCCCGCCGCCAGTGCGGCGCTGTTGCGGCAGCTCGGCGACATGGCGGAGTTGGCGGCCCAGCTCGACGCCCTGCAGCCCGAACCCATCACCACCTGCTACCTGCAATACGCGCCCGGCACCCGGCTGGAGATCCCGTTCTATGCCTTGCTTGACGATCCGGCAAGCGGGCGCTGGGGCCAGTTCGTCTTCGACCGCGGCCAGCTCGATCCGCGCCAGGATGGCTTGTTCGCCGTCGTCACCAGCGCCTCCAGCGCCGCTGCCGCATTGCCACAGGATGCACTGGCGGCGGCCCTGGCAACACAGTTGGCGGCCGACCTGTCCAGCCCCGGGCTCGCCATCCCAGCCTGGAGCAAGGTGATTACCGAAAAACGGGCGACCTTCTCCTGCACGCCGGGCCTGCAGCGCCCCGCGAACGCCAGCGGGATGCCAGGCCTGGTGCTGGCCGGGGACTATACCGCCGGCGAATACCCGGCCACGCTCGAAATGGCGGTGCGCAGCGGGGTGCAGGCCGCCCGCAGCCTGGGCCGGGCGGCGACATGAAAGCGATGGCCCGCCTGTCCTCCATTTTGGTAGCCTGCTCCCCCATTTTTGCATCCTGTCGTAAACAGCTGGAGCCCCTCCAGTGCCGCCGATACAGTGCAAGCATGGAGTAAAAGGAGTCCGGAGTTTCCAATGAGCAAGAGTGAGTACCTTGACGCACTGAAGCAAGCCCTGGCCGGCTTGCCGCCCGACACGGCCGCCAAGACCATGGCTTATTACGAGCAGTGCTTCATCGACGGCTTAACGACGGGCAAGACCGAAGACGAGATCGCCGCCGGCCTGGACGAGCCGCGCAAGATCGCCATGACCTTGCGCGCCAACGCCCACCGCAGTGCCTTCGAGCAAAGCCGCAACCCGGCCGATCTGGCGCGGATGGTGTTCTCTTTCATTGGCCTCGGCATCTTCAACCTGTTCATGGTGGTGCCCGCCGCCGTTTACTCCGCCTTGCTGTTCTCGGTGTACGCCAGTGCGTTCGCGCTCTACATCAGCGGCATTGCCATCACGGCAACCGGGCTGGCCGGGGCCAATGAACTGGTGCTGACCGGCCCGCTGCGCCACCTGGTCGTCTACGACGATGGCGGCGAGCAGCTCGACGCCCGCATGCAAACCAAGATTTCCATCAGCGGCCAGGGGATCGAAGTGTTCCAGGAACCGTCGGCCGGGCTGCGCAAGGAATGGGCGGATGCCGACAGCAAGTCCGAACAATGGCTGGAAGGCGCGGAAGCGATGGCTGAAGGCGGTGTGCGCATCACCTCGGATCTCGACAGCGAGTCGCGCGCCGCGCAAACCGCCATCGGCATTGGCCTGGTGCTGCTGGGGATCGTCCTCAGCCTGGTGAGCATCGTCGTCACGCGCTACTCGCTGATCGGCTTGAAGCGCTACATCCAGATGAACCTTGCCATGCTGCGCGGCCGCTGAAAGGAGAGGCAATGTCCATTCGTTCCCTGCTCAAGATCGGTCTCGGCATGGCGCTGCTGGCGGTGGTGCTGACCGCGATCTCCTACAGCATGCTGCGCGCCCAGGGCGCCGTCAATCCAACCAGCGTGGCCGGCCGCGCGGCGCGCACCGAAGTACGTGAAGTGAGCGCCACGGTCTCCACCGTGGAACTGGTCGGCCCCATCGACCTGCGCCTGAAACAGGGCGATGTGCCAGCCCTGAAAGTGCGCGGCGAACAGCGCCTGCTGGGCAATATCGCCACCGAGCAGGATGGCTCGACGCTGCGCATCGGCTCCAAAGGCTTGCTGTTGCATCCGCGCCGCCCCATCGAGGTCGAGCTGGTCTTGCCGTCCCTGAATGAATTGGTGATCAATGGCAGCGGCGACAGCACCGTCAATGGCTTCAGCGGCGAACGCCTCAGCGTCCAGCTGCAAGGGTCGGGCAACCTGACCTTCAATGGCCGCTACAAGCAGGTGGAAGCGGGCGTGCACGGCAGCGGCGACCTCAACCTGAATACCGGCCATGGCGAGAAAGTGGCGCTGGAAATGGTCGGCTCGGGCGCCATCACGTCCAGCGGCAGTTGCAAGGAGTTGACGGCCGAATTGACCGGTTCCGGCGACCTGGATGCCCAGCACCTCGCTTCCGACAAGGTGGTGGTGACGCTGCAAGGTTCCGGCACCACCAACGTGTTCGCGCGCCAGTCGGCCGACCTCACGGTCAAGGGCAATGGCGATATCCGCGTCTTCGGCAACCCGGCCGACCGCAATGTCAACCGCAGCGGCTCAGGCGGCGTCAGCTGGGTCCATTAAGTAACGCAAGATGTCGCGGCCGGCGGCGCGGCCGCTGGCAAGACAAGCCGTCAGCAGGTAGCCGCCGGTGGGCGCCTCCCAGTCCAGCATCTCACCGGCCACGAACACCCCTGGCACCGCCTTCAGCATCGTCGCTTGCAGCGCTTCGAAACGCACCCCGCCGGCACTGCTGATCGCCTCGTCGATCGGGCGCGGTGCGCGCAAAGTGACCGGCAACGCTTTCAGCGTGGCCGCCACGCGCATCGGATCGTGGAAGGCTTCCTTGTCCAGCACCTCGTGCAGCAAGCCGGTCTTGACGCCCTTGATGTGCAGGCGGCTTTGCAGGAAGCTCGACATCGAACGCGAGCCGCGCGGGTGCGCCAGTTCTTCCTGCACGCGCGCCAGCGGCCAGTCCGGCAGCAAGTCCAGTTCCACCGTTGCGCTGCCATGCGCCGCAATGCGGTCGCGGAGGGCGGCCGATAGCGCGTACACCAGGCTGCCTTCGATCCCGCTTGCCGTCACCACCAGCTGGCCCTTGCGGCCGCCAATGGCGACGGTGGTCAGCGGCTGGCCGGCGTATTTCCCGGCGAAATGGGCGCTCCAGCCGGCATCGAAGCCGCAATTGGCCGGCACCAGCGGCGCCACGTCCACGCCGCGTGCCGCCAGCAAGCTTTGCCAGGCGCCATCGGAACCCAGGCGCGCCCAGCTGGCGCCGCCCAGCGCCAGCAAGACCGCGCGCGGACGCGCCGTGCGCTCGCCGTCCTGTGTTGCGAAGCGCAGCGCGCCATCCGCCGTCCAGCCGAGCCAGCGGTGGCGCTGGTGGAAATGCACCCCGCTCTCGCGCAAGCGGTGCAGCCAGGCGCGCAGCAAGGGGGCCGCCTTCATTTCGGTCGGGAACACGCGCCCCGACGTGCCGACAAAGGTGTCGATGCCCAGGCCATGCACCCAGCCGCGCAAATCGTCCGGGGTGAAAGCGTCCAGCATCGGGCGCAAGGCGTCGGCACGGCTGCCGTAGCGCGCCACGAAGGCCGCATAGGGCTCGGAATGGGTGATGTTCATGCCGCCGCGTCCCGCCAGCAGGAACTTGCGGCCCACCGAAGGCATGGCATCGTAGACGTCGACCTGCACGCCCGCCGCCGCCAGCACTTCGGCTGCCATCAGGCCGGCGGGCCCGCCGCCGACCACCGCTACCCCTTGTAATTGAATGCTTTCCATAGGGGCAGCATTGTATTCGATCTCGGGTGATCGGCTGCCAGCAATTGGGCGAACGCTTCGGCCGGCATCGGCCGCGCATAGAAGTAGCCCTGGATTTCGTCGCAATGGTGGGCACGCAGCCATTCCTGCTGCAGCAGCGTTTCCACCCCTTCGGCGACGATGTGCATGTTCAGGTTGTGGCCCAGGTCGATGATCGAGCGGCAGATCGCTTCATCGGCTTGCTCGCTGCCCAACTGGCGCACGAAGGTCTGGTCGATCTTCAGGTGGTCGACCGGCAGTTCGCGCAAGCGCGCCAGCGAGGAATGGCCGGTGCCGAAGTCGTCGAGCGCGAGCCGGATGCCGATCTCCTTCAGTTCCTTCATCTTCGCGACCGCATCGTCGATATTGTCGATCACCATCGATTCGGTGATCTCGAAACTCAGCAGCGCCGGCGGCACATCGTGCTCCTGCAGCGCGACCTCAATGTGCTCGACCAGCCCATCCTCGCGGAATTGGCGCGGGGACAAATTGACCGCGACCGGCACCATCGGCAAGCCGGCGTCACGCCATTGGCGCTGCTGGCGGCAAACTTCACGGATCACCCAGGCGCCGAGGGGCACGATCAAGCCGCTGCTTTCCGCCACCGGAATGAATTCGCCGGGCGATACCAGGCCGCGCGTCGGGTGCTGCCAGCGCACCAGCGCTTCGGCACCGGCCAGGCTGCCATCGCCCATCGCTGCGCGCGGCTGGTAGTACAGGACCAGTTCATGGTGCACCAGGGCGCGCCGCAATTCCGCTTCCATGGCGAACATGCGGGAGGTGCGCTCATTCATTTCCGGTGCGTAGAAGCGGAAGCGGTTGCCTCCCAGGCCCAGCGCGTGCGCCATGGCGGCATTGGCCGAACGCAGGATGCCGCAGGCATCGTTCCCATCCTTGCTCACCAGGGCGATGCCGATACTGGCGGTGGTGGTCACGATATTGTCCTGCCAGCGCATCGGCGCCTTGACGGCGTTGAGCAGCTTGGCCGCCACCGGCAAGACGTCGTCATCGTTGACCAGGTCGGCCACGATCACGGCGAATTCATTGCCCAGCAGGCGGGCCACGGTATCGCCTTCGCGCAGGCAGCCCTGCATGGCGGAAGCGGCGTGCATCAACAGCGCATTGCAGGCATCATGCCCAAGGCTGGCCTTCACGCCACGGTAGCGGTCCATGGTCAGGGCCAGCACCGCCACCTTGCGCCCATTGCGCTCGGCCGCCGCCATCGCTTGACGCAGGCGGTCGTTGAACAAGGTACGGTTGGCCAGACCGGTGGCGGGATCGTGGTTGGCCTGGTAGGCCAGCGCCTGCTCGGCGGCTCGGCGCCTGCGCGCTTCGCGCAGGCTGTTCAAGCCATAAGCCAGGTCGTCGGCCAGCTTCTGCAACAAGGCCGTTTCCTCGCTGTCGAAGGCATCGGGCTGGTTGGCATACAGGACCAGTACACCCATGGGCTTCCCGTCCACCGCGCCGCCGCACAAGGGCAAGGCCAGCGCGCTGGGGAAACCATATTCGCCGGCATCGCCCTGGCGCAACTGGATCCGGCCCTCGCACTGCGCCTGCACAGCAATCCCTATGCACGTGCAGCCGGGCTGCCAACCGGCGGCCGCAGCGGCGCGCCGGCCTTCGGCGCTACCGCACAGCTCACTGGCCAACAGTTCCCGACCGCTGCCATGCGCCGCCATGCCCGTCCACACCAGGGGGTAGCCCCCCTCCTCCCACAAGGTGCGGCACACCACCGCCGTCAATTCTTCGCCACTGCCGGCACGCACCAGCGCTTCACTGCAACGCGACAGCAGACGCAGGCGGCGGTTGGCGCGCATCAGTTCCGCTTGCTGGCGCTGTTCCTGTTCGCGGACCGCTTGCAGCTTGGCGGCCATGCTGTTCAAGGATTCGGTGAGGATCACGAGTTCGCCCGCGCCAGCTTGGCGGGAAAGGCGCACGCCGTGGTCGCCTGCAGCCAGGGCGTGTGCAAAATGTACGCCTTCCTCGACCGAGCGGCGGATATTCCTGGATGTCAGCCCGACGACCGCCAGGGCGGCAAGTGAGCCGCTGACGGCGGCGAACACGACGTCCAGCAAGCCACTGCGTCCGAGCGCAGGGATGCTGGCGCGCGCCAGGGCCAGCGCCGCAACGCCAGCGGCGATGCCGATGATCAGCCGCGCCGGCGCGCGAAGTTGTTTGGAATGCTTGACCATGGCTCAATCCAGGTAAGGGACAAAATCAAAGCCGGACAAAATGCCGTTGACCTGCTCCGACAAGCAAAATGCGAAGAAGCTGCGTGCCACGCCTGCCGGAGCGTGCCGGCTGACCAGGGTCAGTTCGCGGCAGATGGGATAGCTGCCGTCGCGCACGCGGGCGCTATTGGCGGCAATGCCGGAAACCGGCAGCAGTCTTACCGAAACGCCTTGCGCGATAGCGCGCTCCGCCACCCCGATCGACACATGGGAAATGGCGCTCTCGCAACCAGCCACCATGGCAATGCGTTCGAGGTTCGATTCCACCCTGGCGTGAAACCTCAGGCCATCCGGCTGCAGCTCGAGGAAGCGCGCCAACAGCGCGCCGCAGGCACCTTCAGGAAGGCCACCCAGTATCCGCCAGTTGCCGGCACGGCCAGTGAGAATGTCCTGCAATTGTTGCGCACCCGGTTCGCGCAACGAACTGCTGGCGTGCACAATCAAGCCAACACCGTCGCGCGCAATGGGAATGCCGTACAGGTCGCGCTCGGCCGGCCCCAGTGCGCGCGACAACATCGCAATCTGCGCCCCGCCCGCGCGCAGCACTTCCAACCCGCGCGCGGAACCACCCGCTTCCACTTCGATGGCGATTTCAGGATGCAGCAAACGGTATTTTCCGGCGATCGCTTCCAGCAGCGGCGCCATCGTGGTGGAGCCCAGAATATGGATCTTGCATGCGCGCTTGCGCGGGGCAATCAGGAACGCGCCAGGATCGGAACGGTTCAGACCCAGGGCGGTGAAGACGTGACCCATTGCGACTCTCCTTGCAGGGAAGGGAAAAAGCCGCAGGGAGGAGGCGACGGGGAAGTTCGGGACGTGACGCGGCGCAGTTTTGGGCCGGGCGCGTTCAAGTATAACCAGAAGATGCGCGCAGTCAACAAGTTGTTGCGCGCGCGCCGCAGAACCTTAACCGCCTGTCACAGGTGGGAAAAAGGCAACCTCATCGCCGGCGGCGACCGGCGTCGCGCTGTCGCACATGCGCTGGTTGCATGCCATGCGCAAAGCGCGCCCTTCGGCCAGGGAGCTGGCCCACGGTTCGCCGCGCGCCAGCAGCCATGTGCGCACCTCGCCGACCGTGGCGACGCCGGGCGGCAGCACGACCTGCTCGCCGCTGCCCAGCGCTTCGCGCACACTGGCAAAATACTTAAGATTGATCAGCATATCAGTACATCAATTCACTGAAAGGGATGAAGCGCACCAGGTCGCCTGCCGCGATCGGATTGCCTGGCGGATTATCGACCAGGCCATCGCCCCACACCGTGGAGGTCAGCACCGCCGAGCCCTGGTTGGGGAACAGGTCCAACCCGCCCTGCCCGTTCAATTTCACGCGCAGGAATTCGTTGCGGCGATCCGCCCGGGTCCAGTTGAAATCGGCGCGCAGCAGCATGGCGCGCGGTTGCGCCGGCACATCGGCGCCCTGCAGGCGCAACAGGAAAGGCCGCACGAACAGCAGGAAGGTGACGAAGCTGGAGACCGGGTTGCCCGGCAGCCCCAGGAAGAAGGCTTGTCCCACCTCGCCGAAAGCCAGGGGCTTGCCGGGCTTGACGGCAATCTGCCACATATTCAGCTTGCCCTCGGCTTCCACCGCCGGCTTGATATGGTCTTCCTCGCCGACGGAAACGCCGCCCGAAGTAATGATCAGGTCATTGCCGTCGGCGGCCTGGCGCAGCACGGAGCGCGTGGCATCCAGCGAATCGGGCACGATGCCGAAATCGCGCACTTCGCAGCCCAGGTTTTCCAGCAAGGCGCGCAGCGTGAAGCGGTTCGAATTGTAAATGGCCCCCGGCGCCAGCGGCTCACCCGGCATGGTGAGTTCGTCGCCGGTGAAGAATACCGCCACGCGCAGCTTGCGACGTACCGTCAGGCGGGCCATGCCGACCGATGCCGCCAGGCCCAGCTCCTGGCTGCGCAGGCGTGCGCCGGGCGCCAGGACCACGCTGCCGGCGCCGATATCCTCGCCGGTGCGGCGGATCCACTCGCCGGCTTGCGGCGTGTGGCGCACCGTCACCAGGCCGTCCTTGGCCTCGCATTGCTCTTGCATGACGACGGCATCGGCCCCTTCCGGGATCAGGGCACCTGTGAAAATACGGGCAGCGCAACCCGGCAGTAACGGCTGGCCCACCTGGCCGGCGGGAATGCGCTGCGTCACGGCCAGCGTCGCATTGCCGCTGGCGCAGTCGGCGGCGCGTACTGCATAGCCATCCATCTGGGTATTGTCGTGGGCCGGCACGTTCATGCCCGACACGACGGCCCGCGCCAGCACGCGGCCATTGGCTTCAAGGGTTGCAACGTCCTCCACCTCCGCCACCGGCCGGACGGCGGAGAGCAGGAATTCCAGGGCTTCGCGGACGGCCAGCATTGCCATGACTTACAGTCCCGTGTTGGCTGCGATGTAAGCCTTCATCCTGGCGACGTCGGCGGGCATCACTTCGAAGCGCTGCGGCAGCGCCTCGATGTTTTCGAAACCGGCTGGACGTTCGGCATCTTCGCCCAACGCTTCCAGGATGGTTTCGTTGAACTTGGCGGCCAGCGCGGTTTCCAGCACGATCATGGGCACGCCTGGTTCCAGGTATTCCTTGGCAACCTTGATGCCGTCGGCAGTGTGGGTATCGATCACGATGCCGTAATCGTCGGCCACGTCGCGGATGGTCTGCACACGGTCCTGGTGGGTCGACTTGCCCGATTTGAAGCCATAGCCGGCCACCAGCTTGAATTCGTCGCCATCGCTGCCCGGCGCGCCCGACAGGTCGAAGCCGCCCGCGCTCTCGACTTTCCCGAACAGCTCGCGCACGCGCTTGCCGTCGCCCTGCACCAGGTCGAACACGAAGCGTTCGAAATTCGATGCCTTGGAGATGTCCATCGACGGGCTGGAAGTATGGTAAGTCTCGGCCGATTTGCGTACGCGGTACACGCCGGTGCGGAAGAATTCGTCCAGCACGTCGTTTTCATTGGTTGCCACCACCAGCTTGTCGATCGGCAGGCCCATCTGGCGGGCGATATGGCCGGCGCAGATATTGCCGAAATTGCCCGACGGGACGGTGAACGACACCTTCTGCTCATTGCTGCTGGTCGCCGCCAGGTAGCCACGGAAGTAGTAAACGACCTGCGCCACCACGCGCGCCCAGTTGATCGAATTGACGGTGCCGATCTTGTGGCGGGCCTTGAATTCCAGGTCGTTCGATACTGCCTTGACCATGTCCTGGCAATCGTCGAACACGCCTTCGACGGCGATATTGAAGATATTCGGGTCCTGCAGGCTGAACATCTGGGCCGTCTGGAAGGCGCTCATCTTCTTGTGCGGCGACAGCATGAAGACCTTGATGCCCTTCTTGCCGCGCATCGCATATTCGGCCGCGCTGCCGGTATCGCCCGAGGTCGCGCCGAAAATGTTCAACTGGGCGTCCTGCTTGGCCAGCGCATATTCGAACAGGTTGCCCAACAGTTGCATCGCCATGTCCTTGAAGGCCAGGGTCGGTCCGTTGGACAGCGATTGCAGCACCAGCTGCTTGCCATCTTTCTCTTCCAGCACGCGCAGCGGAGTGATGTCGGCGGCGTTTTCGCCTTGGCGCACATTGCGGTAGACATCGGCGGTATAGGTCTTGTGCGCCAGGGCGCGCAGATCGGCTTCAGGGATGTCGCCCGCGAATTTTTTCAGGATTTCCACCGCCAGGTCGGCGTAGGACAGGTGACGCCATTTGTTCAGCTCTTCGCCGCTGACCTGGGGATATTCGACTGGCAGGTACAGGCCGCCATCGGGGGCCAGACCACCCAGGAGGATGTCGGAAAATTGCTGGTGGGAGTGCGATGCAGCCGATGCGTCGGCCCGGGTAGACACGTATTGCATAGGGTAGAAAGTCCGGTGGCGGGTGAAAACGGACTCTTATTATAGTGCCACCGGAGTTTCTTTGTGGATTTCGCCGGATTTTGGAATTTTCTTCCGAAAACCGGTAGTACGGTGTCTGACCCTCGGGGTCAGACACCGGTGTGCCGGTTTTGCCGGCAAATGCAAGCGTCAGCAGGCAGCATGGTTAACCGTCACCACATGAATCGCCAACCCGCCCAGCGAAGTCTCCTTGTACTTCGCCTGCATATCCGCCCCGGTCTGGCGCATGGTTTCGATCACATTATCGAGGCTGACGAAGTGCGTCCCATCCCCCTTCATGGCCAGCGATGCCGCCGTGATGGCTTTGACCGCTCCCATCCCATTGCGTTCGATGCAAGGAATCTGTACCAGCCCACCGATCGGGTCGCAGGTCATGCCCAGGTGATGTTCGATCCCGATCTCCGCCGCATTCTCAATCTGGGCGTTGGACCCGCCCAGCGCAGCCACCAATCCCGCCGCCGCCATGGCGCAGGCCACGCCAACCTCACCCTGGCAGCCAACTTCCGCGCCCGAGATCGACGCATTGCGCTTGCACAGCATCCCAATCGCTGCAGCAGTCAGCAAAAACGCCCGCACACCGGACACCGGGTCGACCGGTTTACAGTCTTCCGCATAGTATTTCAGCACAGCGGGAATGATGCCCGCAGCCCCGTTTGTAGGCGCCGTTACAACACGTCCGCCGGCCGCGTTCTCTTCATTGACCGCCATCGCATACAAGCTCACCCCGTTCAGCGCATCGTGCGGCAGCTGGTTCTCACGGCTGCCCGCCTGCGCCTGGCGCCAAAGGTCGGCCGCGCGGCGCTTCACATTCAAGCCGCCCGGCAGCTGGCCTGTGGTTTCCAGCCCATGCTGGATACAGTCGCGCATGACATGCCAGATGCGGTCCAGCCCTGCATTCAATTCCGCCTCGCCGATACGGGTCAGCTCATTGGCACGCAGCATTTGCGGGATGGTCTTGCCGCTGCTGACGCCATGCCCCAGGAGTTCGGCCATGGTGTCGAATGGATACGGCAAGCGCACCTTCGGCTTGCCATCGGTGCTCGGTTGCTCGCCTTCAGCGTGGATAAAGCCGCCACCGATCGAGTAATACACCTTGCTGACGGTGCTGCCGTCGGCGCGCGTCAGGGTGAAGCGCATGCCGTTCGGGTGCTCCGGCAAAGTTTCGGACATATGGAAGACCAGGTGCTGCTTGCGCGTGAATGGCACGGTCTTCCCGCCCAGCAGGCGCAATTCGCCGTCCACTTCGGCGGCGGCCAGCATGTCTTCGACGGCATCGGGATCGACGCCCTGCGGTGTTTCGCCCATCAGGCCAAGCAGCACCGCCTTGTCGGTGCCGTGCCCAATCCCGGTCAAGGCCAGGGAGCCGAACAGTTCGGCCGTCACGGCAGTGACATCGTCCACAGGACTGTTTTCGACCAGGAAGCGGCGGGCCGCCACCATCGGCCCCACCGTGTGCGAGCTGGAGGGCCCGATACCAATCTTGAATAGGTCAAAAACGCTCATGTCCATCGGGCTTGTCTCTCTCTTTTAGTGTTACTTCAAATTTTTATTGTCATGCGGCCTCACTGAGGCTCACGTCGATATTTGCCAGCATGTCCTTCACCATCTCGTCCACGCCGATTCGGGCTTTCCAGCCCCAGTCCGCGCTCGCCTTGGAATCGTCCAGGCTGCGCGGCCAGCTGTCGGCGATGGCCTGGCGGCTGTCCGGCGTGTACGCGATCTGGAATTCCGGCAGCGCACGCGTAATGGCCGCAGCCAGTTGCTCCGGGTTGAAGGAAACGCCGGCGACATTGTACGACGAACGAATCGCGATTTGTGCAGCCGGCGCATCCATCAATTCAATGGTTGCGCGAATCGCGTCGGGCATGTAAATCATCGGCAGCGTAGTCTTCGGACCGAGGAAGCAATCGTAGCGTTCACCGCGCAACGCGGCGTGGAAAATCGCGATCGCATAGTCGGTGGTGCCACCGCCTGGCGGCGATTTGTAGCTGATGATCCCAGGGTAGCGGATCGAGCGCACATCGACGCCGTACTTCAGGAAATAGTATTCGCACAGGCGTTCGCCGGCCAGCTTGGAAATGCCGTAAATCGTGGTCGGGTCCATCACCGTGTACTGCGGCGTGTTCTCGGCCGGCGTGTTGGGGCCGAAGGCGGCGATCGACGAGGGCCAGAAGATGCGCAAGGGCTTGCCTTGCTCGCCGCGCTCGCGGGCGATCTCCAGGATGTTCAGCAAGCCATCCATGTTCAGGTCCCATGCCTTCAGCGGCGCCGCTTCACCGGTTGCCGACAGCATCGCAGCCAGCTGGTAGACCTGGGTGATGCCTTCGTCCGCCACCACCTTGGCCAGTGCGGCCTTGTCCATCACGTTCAGCACCTGGTAGCGCGCCGCATTGAACTTGTTGACAGTCCCGATATCGCTGGCAATCACGTTCTGGGCGCCGTGCTGCTGGGCCAGGGCCTCCACCAGTTCGCTGCCGATTTGGCCGTTGGCGCCGATGACGAGGATACGTTCCATGGTTCTTTTCCTGATTAGTTCTTGATGATGCCCAGCTCTTTGCCGGCTTGTTCGAAGGCTGCGAGGACCTTGTCCAGCTGCTCGCGGGTGTGGGCGGCGGACAATTGCACGCGCACGCGCGCCTGGCCCATCGGCACCACCGGATAGAAGAAGCCCGACAGCAGCACGCCCAGTTCATACATGCGGGCGGCAAATTTCTGCGCCACCGGCGCGTCGAACAGCATCACCGGCACCACAGGATGGGTGCCTGGCTTGATGGTAAAGCCGATCCGCTCGATCTCCTTGCGGAAGTATGCGGTGTTCTCGTGCAGGCGGTCGCGCAATTCGGTCGACGCGGACAGGCGCTTCAGCACTTCCAGCGAAGCGCCGGCGATGGCCGGTGCCAGGGTGTTGGAGAACAGGTAAGGACGCGATTTCTGGCGCAGCGTATCGATGACTGCCTTGCGGCCGGAGGTGAAGCCGCCCATGGCGCCGCCCAGGGCCTTGCCCAGGGTGCCGGTGATGATGTCGATCTTGCCCAGCACATTGTGGTGCTCGTGCGTGCCGCGGCCGGTCTTGCCCATGAAGCCGGAAGCGTGGCACTCATCGATCATGACCAGGGCGCCGTATTGCTCGGCCAGCGCGACGATCTTGTCCAGTTGGGCAATCGTGCCGTCCATCGAGAACACGCCGTCGGTCACGATGATCTTGTGGCGCTTGTCGGCCGCGGCCTGCAACTGCTTTTCCAGGTCGGCCATATCGTTGTGGGCATAGCGGAAACGCGCCGCCTTGCACAGGCGGATGCCGTCGATGATCGAGGCGTGGTTCAGCGCATCGGAAATGATGGCGTCGTTCTCGTCGAACAGGGGCTCGAAAACGCCGCCGTTGGCATCGAAAGCCGCCGCGTACAGGATGGTGTCTTCCGTGCCCAGGAACTCCGAAATGGCCTTTTCCAGCTGCTTATGCACGGTCTGCGTACCGCAGATGAAGCGCACCGAGGACAGGCCGTAGCCGTATTTTTCCGTGGCGTCGATGGAAGCCTGCGCCACCCACTCTTCGCCCGACAGGCCGAGGTAGTTGTTGGCGCACATATTGATCAGGGTACGACCGTCTTCGGATTGCACTTGGCTGCCCTGGCGGGAAGCAATCACGCGCTCCGGCTTGTAGAGGCCATCATCGAGCAGCTTTTCCAGGTTCTGTTGCAGGCCGGTGTAAAACGCATTCGTCGCTTGGCTCATGGTCGTCCTCTGAGGTAAAGTTTACTCTTATTTCACTAATCCGACTGGAATTCACTATATTGAACGCAAATTCGATATAAAGAATCCTACTTTACTATATTGAACTTTGCAAGCGTGAAGCCGACCATTTCAACCAATGCCCCGCCGGAAGTCGGCGCCGCCCTGCAGCGTTTGCGCCTGGCGCGCGGCCTGACGCTGGAAGACCTGTCCCGCATCGCGGGGGTTTCCAAGTCCATGCTATCGCAGATCGAGCGGGAAAAGGCCAATCCGACCATTGCCATCACATGGCGCCTGGCCAACGCGCTGGGCGTGCAGATCGGGGAACTGTTGTCGGACGTCGCGAAGGACATCGAAGCGATCAAAGTGGTGGACGCGCACGAAACCCCTACCCTGCCCGGCGCGCATGCGGGCTATGTGCTGCGCATCCTGGGGCCGATGGAGCTGGCGGGAAAATACGAGTGGTATGAACTGACGCTGGCACCGGGCGGCGAACTGGTATCGCAGCCTCACGACCCGGGCACCACCGAACACTTGACGATCCTGCATGGTTCGATGGAACTGGAAGTCGGCGCCACCAAAAAGAAGATCAAGCTGGGCGGCACCGCGCGCTACGCGGCCGACATCCACCACGCCATCCGCAACCCGGGCAAAGCGGAAGCCAAGGCGCTGCTGGTGGTGATCCACCGCTGATCTGTCATCGATAAGAAGCTGCGTGGAAGGGCCACGCAGTTTTGGCCCCTCACTGGCGTGTGGCTACATAGGTCACGACGTTTCCCCGTATGTCGCTGCCTCGGGCCTCGAGCCGCTTGGGCGTCATTTCGACGATTCCGTACTCTTGCGAGGCGCCTTTCGGCGTGAGGTCTTCAATCCTGGGCAACAGTTCCCGCATTCCCGGCAGATTCCGCTTCGTCAAATCCAGGTCCGGCAGGCCGCGCTGCTTAAGCAGTTGAGGCACCGTCTTCATGTCCATGGCCGTCACGACAAATCCCTTGTCTGTCGCCTTCCAGGTCCCCACCGCCATTGCGTTAAACAGCAGCGCCGATCCTTCTGGAGTCCGCACTTCGACCTCCCCGCTGTAGCTATAGTGTCCACCATCCTGCAGGCGCGTATATCCGGATGCGATCACGCTGCCTTGGGAGGACGTGTAGTTGGTCACCCCCTTCCAGGTACCGACAAGCGCCCCTTCCTGGACAGGCGCGGTCACACGCGCCACGAGCAGTTTGCCGGTATCTGGAAAAAGCCAGAAGAGGACACTCACCAACAGGCCGACAAAGAATGTGACAAAGCCAAATTTCGTCGGGTATGCCCAATTGCGAAACTGCCGGAAGGTTGGAAACATTCGTCCTAACGCCAAATCACGCCTCATCGATGCTGCCGGCCTTATCGGCCCCAGTTGCTATCGCGGCCTCGTACATGCCTGGGAAGTACCGTTCCATGAGCGACTGGGGGTACGACGGCGCGGTGAAGCCGTACTGCGCGTACAGTCCGTGGGCGTCGCCCGTGGCGAGCGTAAAGCGGCGCAGTCCCTGCAGCTGCGGATGGGCAAGAATCGCGGCCAGAAGTACCTTGCTGTAGCCCTGCCCGCGATACTCCGGCAGGACGAACACATCCACCAAGTTGGCAAAGGTCGCGTAATCCGAAATGACACGGGCAAATGCAATCTGATTGCCGCCCAGAAAGCCGCCAAAGCAAAGCGAGTTTGCAATCGACCGCTCCACCAGCGCGAGCGGAATGCCCTTGGCCCAGCTGGACTGCTCGGAAAGGAAGCGGTGCACGAGCGGAATATCCAACTCCCTATTGTTGGTGGTGATTCGAAGCGCTATCGCTCCGGCTTGCAAAGCAGGGCTCGGCAATCCGTTTTTCTCCCGCATGACTGAAGACCCCATCAAAGCAATATTGACAATTTCGCAAATATTAACATGAGCAACAAATTCCCTGCCGGCGCAGCAATGCTCAAATCGGCGCGCCGGGTGGGATGACCGGCAATGTCCGCAGTTTGACGCTGCGCGGGTCGGCCAGGTAGCGCTGCACGTGGTCGGCGGCTTGGGCGCGGCTGGCGGCGGTAGTGCCCTTGCCGGGGTTGGCTTTCAGCCATGCGGCAAACGTACGCAGCTGCTGGCGCAGGTCGGCGTCGACGTTGGCGTGCAGCTTGCCGTTGTCCAGCACTTGCAGCAAGGCGTCGAGGACCACCCAGTTCGCCGCCAGTTGAACGGCTTCGCCACCGGCCAGGGTGGCCGGGACGGCGTCACGCTTCCAGCTGCGCGACAACACTGCGTCGACCACTTCGCCGGCGCCAGGCATGGCGCTGTCGCGCGCATGCTGCCAGTACAGGCGGTTCAGGCGGCCCGCGTCGAGCAGGAAGCTTGCACTCTGCGCCGCGCCGGATTCGGCAGCGGACAAGGCGTCGAACACGGCCGTCATGCGCGTGCCAAAGTACTCCTTGTTACGCTCGAAACCCGCCGATGGCGGCGTGAGCTGGTCCAGCACCGAGGCAGGCAGCGCCAGGTATTCGGCCCGCAACGTGTCGGCCAGGCGCGCCAGCGCGGCGCGCTGGGTGGTGGCAGGCGTGGGCTTGATGCCGGCGGCGGCGCGGCCGGCGCGGATGTCGGCACTGGTGGCGGACTCATACTCCCCGCCCGCCAGCAGGCGCGCCACCGCTTCGCCCTGGTAGCGTTGCAGCAGGTACACCGGCACCAGGCGCGCCTCCAGTTCGCCGGCCTGGCGTTCATCCGGCAGCACGTCGAGCGAGAAATTCTCCAGCGCACGACGGCGGATGGTACCCAGCTGGTCCCAGGTCTTCAAGGTGTCCGGGCCAAAATCCCACAACAGGCCGTTGGGATGCGCAGCGCCCGAGGCACGCGAATCATCGTCGGAAACATACTGGAGCCCGGCGGCTCGCGCATCGCTGCGCAGCTTGGCCAGTGCCGCGGCTTCGGACTCGCCACCACCGAAATCGCCGTAAATATGCTTGACCACGTAGTCGTCCCACGGCCCGACGCCAACGCCGTAGACATCCTGCAGGTCGATGGCGCCGCCGGCGCCAAGCTTCAGCACCGGATGCGGGTAATCCATCACCGAGCCATTGCCGTGGCGGCTGGCGGCAAAGTTGTGGGCAAATCCCAGCGTGTGGCCGACTTCGTGCGCGGCCAATTGGCGCAGGCGCGCCAGTGCCATTTGCTCGGCGATCTTGCGGCGTTCGGCGGGCGCCGATTTGCCGTAAGGCGCCAGCAGCGCCTCGGCGATCAGGATGTCCTGCCGCACGCGCTGCGAGCCAAGCGTGACCGCGCCCCGGATGATCTGTCCGGTACGCGGATCGGTGACAGCATTGCCGTATGACCAGCCGCGCGTAGCGCGGTGCACCCAGGTGATCACGTTGTAGCGCACGTCCGCCGGGTCGGCGCCCTCGGGCATCAGCTCGACCCGGAATGCGTCCTTGAAGCCGGCCTTCTCGAATGCCTGGGTCCACCAGCGTGCCCCTTCCAGCAGAGCCGAGCGCACCGGCTCCGGGGCGCCGCGGTCGAGGTAGTACACAATCGGCTTGCCGCGTTTTTCCAGCCGGTGGCGCACCTGCCAGCGCACATCGAGGCTGCTGGCCAGCGGCGTGGCAAAGTCGTAATAGCCGGTGTCGAAACCGCCCGAGAACGGGTGGTAGCGGCGCGGCTTGTAGCCATTGTCCGGCAAGCGCACCATGGAAATGTGCTGGCGCATCGACAGGCTGGCAGGATCGGCGGCCACTTGCCGCACGTACTCGCCAGTGCCGGGGCCGGCGAACGTCAGCAAGGCCTCCAGTTCGACATTGTCGGGGAATGCCTTGGCTTCCGCTGCCAGCACGGCGCTGCGCTTCTCGTCCACGCGGTACGCGCCTTGCTTGCTGTCGCCCAGGCGCTGCACCACGCCATGCTGGTCCGCCAGCAGGAAGCTGGAGAAATCGACCAGGTGGCGCGGCCCTTCGCTGGCCAGGATGTCGCCCGACCACAGCACTGCGCCGGCAAACGATTCAGCCACCGCATTGCGTTCGTCGGGATCGGCCGACGCGGCAACGAAGCGCGTGTTGTCCTGCACCAGGAACAACCGGTTGCCGTACTTCTGGAAGCGCACCAGCTTGGCATTGCCGGCTTGCGCGCGGTCCAGGCCGACGTCGTTCGATCCCAGCGCATAAGGCAGGGACGAGACCAGCAGGAAAGGCTGGTCCAGTTCGCGCACCGACAGCAGCACCCTGCCCTTGTCTGCATCGCGCCAAAGCTCGATGAAACCTGGCTGCGCAGCGAGAGACCGGGTATGTTCCGCAAAAGTCTTCGGCGCTTCCGCCGCCGTGGCCGGCGCAAGCAAGGCTACCCACAGCAGCAGGAGCGCGCGCATCGTTTACTGTCCTCCAGCAGTGGAAGTGGCGCCGGCCGCGGCGGCGGCCGGCTGCGCGAGCGTCGACATATTCAGCGCCCGCGTCAGGAAGCCCCAGCGGTCCGCCACTTCCTCGATCTGCTTGGTGGTCGGCTTGCCGGCGCCATGGCCCGCTTTCGAGTCGATGCGGATCAGGATTGGCGCCGCGCCGCCTTGCGCGGCCTGGGCCGCCGCCGCGAACTTGAAGCTGTGGGCCGGTACCACGCGGTCGTCGTGGTCGGCGGTCAGCACCATGGTCGCCGGATAGCAGCCGCCCTGCTTCAGGTTATGCAGCGGCGAGTACTTGACCAGGGCTTTGAACTCTTCCGGATTGTCGGACGAGCCGTAGTCCGAAGTCCACGCCCAACCGATGGTGAATTTCTGGAAGCGCAGCATATCCATCACGCCCACTGCCGGCAGCGCCGCGCCGAACAGGTCCGGGCGCTGGGTCATCGCGGCACCCACCAGCAGGCCGCCGTTCGAGCCACCGCCGATCGACAGCTTGGCCGGCGAAGTCACCTTGTTGGCCACCAGCCATTCCGCCGCGCCGATGAAGTCGTCGAACACGTTCTGCTTTTGCAGCTTGGTGCCGGCCTTGTGCCATGCCTCGCCGTATTCGCCGCCGCCGCGCAGGTTGGCCACCACATATACGCCGCCCATCTCGACCCAGGCCAGGTTGGAAACGGAGAAGCTCGGGGTCAGGGAAATATTGAAACCGCCGTAGCCATACAGATAAGTCGGGTTGCTGCCGTCCAGTTTCATGCCCTTCTTCGACACGATGAACATCGGCACCTTCGTACCGTCCCTGCTGCTGAAGAAGACCTGGCGGGTGTCGAACGCGGCGGGGTCGAAATCGACCTTCGGCTGGCGGTAGATGCTGGACTTGCCGCTTTTCAGGTCAAGACGGTAAATCGTTTTCGGCGTTGTGAAGCTGTTGTACGAATAGAAGGTTTCGGTGTCGCTCGCCTTGCCGCCGAAGCCTTCCGCCGTGCCCAGGCCGGGCAGCGCGATATCGCGCACCGGCTTGCCTTTCAAGTCGAATACCTTGACTGCGCTATGCGCGTCGCTCAGGTAATTCAGCACCAGCTGCTTGTTGACGATGGTGGCACCGGTCAGGGTTTGCGGCGCTTCCGGCACGATCTCCTTCCAGTGCTCGCTGCCGGGCTTGCGGATATCGATGGCGATGATACGCGAACGCGGCGCATTCTTATCGGTCAGGAAGTAGAACAGCGGGCCCTCATTGTCGATGAAACTGTAGGAAGCGTCGAAGGCTTCCAGCAGGCCAGTAACCTGGCCATCCCTGGCTTTCAAGTCCTTGATGAAGACGCGGTTCTTCTGCTCCGTGCCTTGCGAACCGTTGATGACCAGGTAGCGTCCATCGTCGGTCACTTCGGCGCCGAAGCCCCACTCCTTCTGGTCCGGTCGGTGATAGACCAGCACGTCGGCGTCCTGCATGGTGCCCAGTTTGTGGAAGTACACTTTCTGGAAATAGTTCACGCCGGCCAGCTTGGCCGCTTCGCTCGGCTCGTCGTAACGGCTGTAATAGAAGCCGGAGCCATCGGCCGCCCACGCCGTATTCGAGAATTTGACCCACTTGATGTGGTCGGCCATGTCCTTGCCGCTCGCGATATCGCGCACCTTGATCTCGTTCCAGTCGGAGCCGGAAGCGGCCGTGCTATACGCCAGGAACTTGCCGTCCGGGCTGACCGCGATGCCGGCCAGCGCCACTGTGCCGTCGGCGGCGAGCGTGTTCGGATCCAGCAGGACGCTCGGCCTTTCCGTCAGCGTCTTCGCGGTGTACAGCACGGACTGGTTCTGCAGCCCGTCGTTGCGGCTGTAGAAGTAACGGCCGCCCTTCTTCGATGGCACGCTGTAGCGCTCATAATTCCACAGCTTGGTCAGGCGCGCCTTGATCGCTTCGCGCTGCGGGATCTGCGACAGCCATGCCTGCGTGATCTTGTTCTGTTCCACCACCCAGGTCTTGGTCTCGTCGCTGTTGGCGTCTTCCAGCCAGCGGTAAGGGTCGGCGACCACGGTGCCGTGGTAATTGTCCTGCTGTTCGATCTTTTTCGACGCCGGGTAAGCGAGGGCGGGAGAACCGGTGGGGCAGCTTTGGGCCAGGGCCTGGCCGCCGAAGGCTGCGATCAGGGAGAATGCGAGGGTGGCGCGCTTGAAGGGCATGTGTCGTCCGTTGGAATAGTTATGATGCGGCAGGGATCATAACTTGAAGTTTGACAAATAAGTAACTCTCCGCATGGCCCCGCGCCACCGATTATTCGGCCAACGCGGGCGCGCGCCAGTGCTCGACCCATGCCGCCAGCTGCTCGGCCGGCATCGGGCGGCTCATGAAATAGCCCTGGCCCTGGTCGCAGCCCATCTCGGCCAGGATGTTCCAGGCGGCCTCGCTCTCGATGCCTTCGGCCACCACACGCAAGCCCATATTGTGGCCAAGGTCGATGGTGGAGCGGACGATCTTGGCGTCGCCGACGTCGCTCGCCATGTTCAGCACGAAGGATTTGTCGATCTTCAGTTCGTCGACCGGCAAACGTTTCAGGTAGGCCAGCGACGAATAGCCGGTGCCGAAATCGTCGATCGACAAATCGCAGCCCATGCCATGCAAGCGTTCCAGCGTCTGCTGGGCGCGCACCGGATCGTCCATGATCGCGCTCTCCGTGATCTCCAGGCAGAAGGCGCCGGGCGAAACGTGGTGGCGCACGAAGATCTCGCCGAACTTGAACGGCAAGTCCTGGTCCAGCAGATCGCGGGTGGAAAGGTTGACTGAAACCTTGAGGTGGATGCCGCGCTGGGCCAGCGACCGGCATAGCTCCGCCGAACGTTCCAGCACCCATTGCGTCAGCACGCGGATAAAGCCGGTCTGCTCGGCAAACGGGATGAACTGGTCGGGGAACACGTTGCCGCGCACCGGATGCTGCCAGCGCACCAGCGCTTCCACCCCGACCACGTGCCCGCTCGCCAACGTGACCTTGGGCTGCACGAACAGCCGCAATTCATTGTTTTCGACGGCGCGCCGCAACTCCGTCAGCAAGGACAGGCTTTGCTGGCTGCCCTTGTCGATCGCCTCGTCGTACACCACCGCGCCATCGTTGCGCTGTTTGGCGGTGTACATCGCAATCTCGGTCTTGCCCAGCAATTCTTCGCCATCCATGCCGTGTTCGGGGAAGCCCGCAATGCCGATGCCGGCGCCGATGTCGACCATCTGTTCATCCAGCGACAGCGGCGATTCCAGCGCCGCCAGGATTTCCGATGCCACCACCACCGCCTGTCCCAGATCGGCCCCGGGCAGCAGCACGGCGAATTCATCCCCGCCCAGCCGTGCCACTTGCGCGGGATAGCGGCGGTTGGCCAATTGCTGCAGCAGCCTGCCCGCCACCTGCTTCAACAGGGCATCGCCGAAGCTGTGCCCCATGACGTCGTTGACGTGCTTGAAGCGGTCCAGGTCCATCATCAACACATAGACCGAACCACCGCGCTTGCGCGCCTCGGCCAGGGCGTCGTTCAACAGCAGCAGAAACTGGGCGCGGTTGGGCAGGTTGGTCAGCGGATCCCAATATGCCAGGCGGCGGATCTCCTGTTCGCGCTTGGCGATACCGTCGCGCATGCTGCCGAAGGCATGCGCCAACGCGCCGATCTCGTCGGTACGGGAAGAGGCGATATCCACCTTGTAATCACCCTGCTCCAGCCGCTTGGCCGTATCGGCCAGTTGGCGCAGCGGCTGGGCGATGCGCTTGGCCGTCAGCACGCTGGCGACGACGCAGACGATGATCCCGACCACGGTCAAGCCGAGCAGCCAGTGCTCCAGGCGCGCGTACTCGGCGGTCGCCTCGTCGATCGAGCGGCCCAGCATGGCGACCGCGACGTGGCCGTCGTCCTCGCCGATCCTGGTCATGCGCACGCTGAGCTTGTCGCCATCAAGGTCGAGGTCGAAAGTGTCGGGCGGCATGCTGCCCAAGCCTTGCAGCTGCAGCATGATGCTGCCGACCGCTGCCGGCGGCAGGCTCGATGCCACCGGCAGCCAGTGGCCTTTCTGGTCGCGCGTCAGCAGCAGGGTCTGCAATGCCGTGGTGTCGCGCATATCGCGCGCCAGGCGCTCGTCGAGCGGGAAGGCCATCACCACGAAGCCGATGGTCAGCGGCGCCTTCACCGGCACCACCACGATCTGGTAGGGCAGGCGGTCGACGATCGCCACGCCATTGGCGCCATCGGCCTGCTCCGCCTTGTCCAGCATGCTCATGACCATGTGTTCCAACCCCGCCGCTTGCGCATCGCTGGTCGAGGCCACCACTTGGCGTTCGGGACTGACCAGCATCGTCATCGATGCCTTGATGCGGCGGCCATGGTTGGCGAGGGCCGATTCGATGGTGGCGCGGTCTTCGCCATCGGTATTGCCAATGGCCGACAGGAAGCCTGCATCGCGCGAAAGCAGCCTGGCGCCGTTGCGCAAGTTCTGGGCATTCTGATCCATCAGCCGTGCGAAGACTTTGCCGCCGTTGACCAGTTCCGAGGCAATCGCACTGCGGGCATTGCTATCGATGCCGCGCTGGATCACGCCCAGCCCGACCAGCTGCACCACGATCAGCAGCACCAGGAACAGGGTGACGATACGGCTTTCGAGACTGCGGAACCGCATGAAGCGCACCGCGTCAGTAAGCCGGCGCATCGGCGTCGACCGATGGCGGCTTCAGCGCCATTTTGAAACTGGCGTTCGCTGCGCCATCGCCAAGGCGCAGCGCCTGTTCCAGCGCATTGCCGCCGACGATATCGGGGTGCCACGCCTTCAGCACGTACTTGCCGGCCGGTGCCTCCACGGCAATGCTGCCGCTGGCGTCGGTCTTGCCGAAGTACGGGGTATCGACAATACGCACGTAGGCAATCATCTTGTCGTGGATATTGCAGCCGAGGACCACGGTGCCCGGCTTGTCGAAGGTTTGCGGTTCGGCCATGGTGCCGGTGTACAGCTTCTGGTCGAATTTGTGCGGCGCCGAGAAGGAATAGATGTGGTGGCGCACCTTGTCGTTATTCGGGAAGTAAATCTTGCTGCCGGTCTGGACCACGGTCACCAGCGGGATGAACTTCAAGCCTTTCTGGCTGATTTCGCCCGCCTTGAGCGCTTTCGGCAGCGCCTGGCCGCCTTCCGCCTCCAGATACACCACGGCATCACTGACCGGATTGCCGTTGGCATCGGCGACGTGTACGGTCACCGCGCCGGCCGCGCAGGCAGCACTGGCGGCGCAATAGGCCGCCAGCGCGGCGATTCGGCGAAGAAGCAGGCTCGGCATCATTCTCGATCGTGGACTTGGAAGCTTATTGTAGCGCCAAAATGTGTTTCCATCATTCATCATCCTGTCACATTTCCGGCACACAATGCCCAGGTTGCCATCTTGCCTGAACGCTATCGTGAGCCTGCCCGCCGCCCTGCCGCCCAACGTCACCTACCTGCGCCCGCCAGCAGATGAATTGCTGGGCCAGCATTTGCTGGACATTATCCAGCGCGGCCAGTTGCATGCGCTGTTCCAGCCCATCGTCCACATGCAAAGCGGTGAAATCATCGCGTACGAAGGCTTGATCCGCGGCCCGTCGGACAGCCCCTTGCATGCCCCCCTCAACCTGTTCCGGGTGGCGCGCGCCAACAACCTGTCGCGCGAAGTCGAATACCTGTGCCGCCGCATCGTGCTGGAACGCTTTGCGGAACTGCAGCTGCCAGGCAAGCTTTTCCTCAACGTCAGCCCCGAATCACTGGTGCGCCAGCCCGATGGCAGCAGTGGCGAAACCCTCGGCTACATCCATCATTTCGGGATCAACCCGGCCAACGTCATCATCGAACTGACGGAAAACCAGCCCACCTACGACTATGAGCTGATGCGCGAGGCCGTGCTGCATTACCGCAACATGGGCTTCCAGATCGCGATCGACGACCTGGGAGAAGGCTTTTCCAGCCTGCGCCTGTGGTCGGAATTGCGGCCGGAATTCGTCAAGATCGACATGCACTTCATCCAGGGCATCGACCACGACCCGGTCAAGCTGCAATTCGTGCGCTCGATCCAGGAAATCGCCGACAAGTCCAACACCCTGGTGATCGCCGAAGGGATCGAGAAAGCCGCGGAATTGCTGGTCTTGCGCGACCTGGGCGTGGCCTATGGCCAAGGCTACCACCTCGGCCGGCCGCACGCCCAGCCCGCCAAAGCACTGCCGGCGGAAGTGGTCAAGGTGCTGGGGCGCAATGGGGTGGCCGTGTATCCGCAACGCGCTGCCGAAAGAAATGCCGTGAGCATCCGCAAACTGCTGCACAACGTTGCCGCCGTCCCGCCGTCGATGAACAACAACGACGTCTATGAAATCTTCATGGCCGATCCCAAGCTGTTGATTATCCCGGTGGTCGACCACGGCCGGCCGCTCGGCCTGGTGTCGCGCTTCGACATGATCGACCACTTCGCCCGCCCCTACCAGCGCGAGTTGTACGGCAAGAAACCGTGCACACTGTTCATGGACGCCAAACCGATCATCGCCGACGTCGATTCCAGCCTGCAAGACCTGTCCTGCCGCATGGCCGAATCGGATGCGCATCACCTGTTCAACGGCTTCATCATTACCGAAGGCGGCAGCTATATCGGCATGGGGACCGGCCACGACCTGATGCGCGAAATCACGCAAATGCAGATCAATGCGGCGCGCTACGCCAACCCGCTGACCCAGTTGCCGGGCAATGTGCCCATCAACGAACACATCGACCGCCTGCTGGAAAGCGGCACCCGCTTCTGGGTCTGCTACGTCGACCTGGACCACTTCAAGCCCTTCAACGATGTGTATGGCTATCGCCGTGGCGACGACGTGATCCAGTTGACCGGCCACATCCTGGCCAAGCACGGCGACCGCAACCGCGACTTCGTCGGCCATATCGGCGGCGACGATTTCGTGATCCTGTTCCAGAGCGAAGACTGGGAACAGCGCTGCCAGGCGGTGCTGGACGATTTCGCCACCGCCATCGCCGACTTTTACAGCAATGAAGACCGCGAGCGCGGCGGTTACATCAGCGAAGACCGGCAGGGCAAGAAAGTGTTCTATTCACTGATGAGCCTGTCAGTCGGCGTGATCCGGGTCGAGCCGCACCAGTACTATTCCCACCATCAGATCGCTGCCAGCGCAGCTGATGCAAAGAAACAAGCGAAAAAGATACACGGCAACAGTCTTTTCCTCGATCGCAGGATGCAATCGTAGCCTTGCTGGACTATATTGAATGCATGGGCCCACTCATCTACAGCTTGTGCCAGAAACCAGCGCTCGCCTTGGCGATGGCAACGGCATCGCTGTGCGAATTCCCGCCGCTGATGAAAGATGCCTACCTCGATCTTGAGGTGGCAGGCAGTGCCGTGACCGCCGAGGTGGAAGTGCCGGTGGACTTGCGCTACGCACTGCAGCTGGAGATGAGCAATCGCGCCGGCGCCACGCTGAGCAAGCAAGAGATTTCCATCCTCGGCGACCGCCGCGTGGAAGATTGCGGCGCCAATACCGACCTCGGCAAAGTGCCGCGCCCGCAACGCGCCAGCTACGGTCGCCCGATGTCGTTCAAGGTGGAAGTGCGCCGCAAGCCGGACAATATGCTGGTGCATTCGCGCCTGGTCAATACCGTCTGCATCGCCAGCAAGTGGGCCAACCAGCGCTCGCGCAGCCTGGGCAATCTTGCCCTGGTGCGCGGCAGCTACAGCGTGCGTATCGAAAACGTTGCAGCCCAGGCCGGTCTGGAGCGCCTGCAGGCGGCCGTCCTGCTGGCGCCGCACCGCGAGCGCCACGCTACCGCACAGCGATAGTGTCTTGCAGCCGCCCGCTGTCCACCCACCCTTGCGTCACGCGCCCGGTGCGCGGATGCACAAACTGGACCTCGGTGAAGGTGGCGTACTCATTCAGCGCCTGCAACTTGTCGCCGCCGATCACGAAGGTGTCACGCAGCTTGCAGTCGCGTTGCGGCGCGGAATGGAAGTGCAGCCTGCCCTTGCCGGCGACGCGGCGCGCGGCCTGCCATTCGGCCACGGCCACTTGCTGTTCGCGGGCCAGGAGCAGCTGTTGGCCACAGTCGGGCCCCGCTTCAGCGCGGACTGCTGCGAGCAGCGGGACGATCAATAGGGCGGCGCAATGTTTCATCGAAGTCAATGCTGCCATGAAATTGCTCGTCAGGCAATGCCGTTTCCGGAATGCCGCCACGCAAGCCGGCCAGGTTGTGCAAGGCCAGCGCATGGCCCTGGGCGGCCGCCTTGCGGTACCAGCTCAGCGCTTCGCCCTCATCCTGCGCCACGCCCTGCCCGGTCGCATACAGCACGCCAAGGTTGTTCTGCGCGGCCGCGTCGCCCTGCTCGGCGGCGCAGCGGTACCAATGCACGGCTTGCGCCAAGTCGCGCTGGCCGCCTTCCCCGCTCGCGTACAGCACGCCGACGCTGAATTGCGCCTGGGCCGAACCGCCTTCGGCCGCCAGGCTGTACCACATCAATGCCTGCGCCGTATCACGCGCGACGCCGGTGCCGTGGGCATACATACTGCCGAGTAAGCATTGCGCGTGGACTTCCCCGCGCACTGCCGCCTTGCGCAGCCAGCCTTCGGCCAGCCCACTGTCAGCCTCCACGCCGCGCCCGTTCAGGTAAGCCTCGCCCAGCAGGGCCTGGGCGCTCGCCACGCCCTGCTCGGCGGCACGGCTGAACCAGCGCACCGCCAACTCCTCATTGGCCGGCACGCCACGGCCGCGGCGGTACATTTGACCGAGGTTCTGCTGGGCCGCCGGGTCGCCCTGGCGAGCGGCGCGGCGGAACCAGTACATCGCTTCGGCATCGTTGCACCCGGTGCCGATACCCTTGTAATACATGGCGCCCAGCTGGTTCTGGGCGAAGGCCAGCCCCTGCAGGGCCGCCAGGCGCATCCAGCTGAACGCCTGGTGCGGGTCGGTCAGCACGCCCTGGCCGTTCTTGTACAACAGCGCCAGGTTGAACTGGGCGTAAGGATCGCCCCGCTGCGCAGGGCCAAGGAACCACCGGAAGATGCGCTCCCGGTCTGCCAGACGTTTGCCCATCGCCGCCTCCCATACCCTCGACTGTTATCTAAAGTATAAGAAGCGACTCCTGGCCAACTTTGATTTAACGCAAACTCAGAACTTGGCGCGCACACCGAAGACGACGTTGCGCCCTGGCAGTGGCGATACGTCTTTCAGGATCGAGGTCGATACGCGGATCTCGTCGTTCAGCAAGTTCTTCGCCAGCAGGAACCAGGTCAAGTCCATGTTCTTCAGCTTTTGCGTGTACGACACATTGGCATTCAGCTGGTTATAGGACCCGGTCGGCGTGCTCTCGAACGACGCCAGGCGGTCTTGCGACTGGGCATGGATCCAGGTCGCGCCGGCGCGCCAGTTGGCGCTGCGGTAACCGATGGTGGCGCCGATGCGCGACGCCGGCTGCAGCGGCAGGCTGCCGGCATTTTTCAAGTCGCCGTGCGAAGTGTCGGCAAACAGGCGGCCGCTCAAGCCCAGGCCCAGCGGGTTGTACTCGATTTCCGCCTCGGCGCCGCGCACGGTGGCATCGCCCTGGCTGAAGATGCGCTCGCGCAGCTCGTCGCCATCGTGGCCCTCGTCATCCACGGTACGGCCGGTGACATGGCCGTAAATGAAATCGGAAATGCTGTTGTGGAACAGGTTGCCTTTCCAGCGCAGCAGGCCCGTGGTCTTCTGTACCGAAAATTCGATATTGCGCGACGTTTCCTTGCGCAGGTTCACATCGCCCAGGTCGAAGGTGATCGTGGCATGGTGCGGGCCTTCCGAGTACAGCTCTTCCGTGGTCGGTGCACGCTGGGCGCGCGACAGTGTCAGGCCGGCCGCATAGCCCGGCGTGAAGGCCCACAAGGCGCCCAGGGCGCCGGACTGCAGCGAGAACGAGCGGTCCTGGCCGGTGACCGGCTTGCGTTCCACGCGTTCGAAGCGCACGCCGGCATTCACGCGCACCGGGCCCCATTCCTTTTCTTCCACCAGGAAGCCGGCGGTCGACTTCGAGCGGGTGGCGGGCACCGTGTCCGTCTCATGGCCGTGGCCCGCTTCCTCCTCTTCATGTTCGCCAGGCTCTTCGCCATGCGCGGCGCCAGCGGCGGAGAAATGGCTCAGCTCAGTCTGGATGCCGAAGGTGCCGTGCCAGCCACCGATCGGCTTGTGCACCATTTCGGTACGGGTTTCCAGTGCACGGTTCTTGAATTCCACTTCAGGCTCGCCGTCTTCGCCCAGTTCCGCGTGGCGGTAGTCAGTGTAGCCGGCCTTGAATTTGGCCGAATCGATGCCCGGCAGCGGATTCCTGAACAGGCTGTCGATGTCGTAACGGGTCTGGTGCTGGTCGATCACGGCGCCTTCGTCGCTCGGCACGCCATATTTGTTGTCCATGCCCGACACGGAGGCGCCGACGAAGCCCCAGCTATCGATATATGAGCCGCCAAAGCCGGCGCCCTTCTCCCGCGTGCCCGAATTGGGCAGGCGGCCGGAACCCGAGGCGGGATCGCCTTGCACGCGGCTGCCCGGGATCTTGTAATCGCCCGTGCGGCGGCTGTTGGCATCCAGGTGCAGGGCCAGCTTGCCGGCGGCGCCGTCAATGGTGCCGGACATGGCGTTGCCATCGTCCACGGTGCTGTAACGCGCTTCGGCCTGGCCGGTCAGCTTGGGTTCCAGCGCCGGCGGGATGCGTTCATTGACCACGTTCACCAGGCCCCCGATGGCGCCGGAGCCGTACAGCAGCGCCGCGGGCCCGCGCAGGATCTCGATCTGGTGCGCCACCGATCCTTCGGCAGCCACCGCGTGGTCGTTCGACAAGCCGGATACGTCGGAAACGGCCATGCCGTTCTCCAGCATCTTCACGCGGGCACCTTCCAGGCCGCGGATGATGGGGCGCGACGAACCGGCGCCGAAGGCGGAGGAAGAGACGCCCAGTTCCGACGACAGGGTTTCGCCCAGCGAATTGCCCATCTTGTCGCGCAGCTCATCGCCTGCCAGCACTTTGGCCGGCAGCAGGATCTGTTCGGTTTCACCCTTATGGAAAGGGTTTGCGGTGACCACCACCTTGGTGATTTCGCCTTCGTCGGCATGGGCAATGGCGGATACGGCCGACAGGACGGCGCCTGCCAGCAGGGAGTACTTGAAATTCATGGATAACCTCTGGTTACGACAAACGAAAGTCCGCGCGCGGCGCCATGGCGGCGTGCGGCGGCAACGGTGCGGCAGCTTGTCAGGCCAGGGGTGGTGCGCGTGAATCGTAGGCGCGCGCCGCGCGCACGCCGTCCGGCTGCGGCAAGGCAGCGCCGGCTTGCGGGGCGCTGTAGTCGAGGGAGCGGAAGCTGAAGCTTGGGGTGTGGATGGCCGACGCCAGCTCGGCAAAGGCGGCGCACTGGCTGCAATTGTGGTCCAGCGCCAGGCCGGCGCTCAGGCCGCCGTCGGCGCCGTCGCTGCCCTCGACTTGCTCGGTGCCACCCCGGTAGTCCGACCAGTGCGACACCGCGTGCGCCATCCCGAGCTGCTGGGATAGCACCAGCAGCAAGGCGAGCAAAGCGTGCAGGATGTGGCGGTTGGCTTTCACGGCGGCTATTGTAAGCAAATTAGCCAAACTTGCGCAATGCATCCCGTGCGAGGCCGGCGCCGATGCTGCCAAACAGGTCGCCTTCGACGCGCCGCGCATCCGGCACCAGCGCGGCAATCCGTTCGCGCAGCAGGCGCACGCCGCTGGAGCCGCCGGTGAAGAAGACCGTATCCACCTGGCCCGGCTGCACGCCGGCATCGGCCAGCAGCCGGCGCACCGTGGCGCCCACGTTGGCCACCAGATGGCCGACCGCGGCGTCGAATTGCGGGCGCGGGATGTCCAGCACGGCGGGCGGCACCAGGCGCTCGAGCGAAAGCTGCACGGCGTCGGCGCTGGACAGGCCGATCTTGGCCTCCTCCACTTGCAGGGCCAGCCAGTGGCCGGCGCGTTCCTCGATCAGGTGCTGCAGGCGCTCCAGCTTGGCCGGCTCGCGTGCATCGCGCAGCATTTCCGTCAACTGGGCCTGCATCTTGCGCGTATAGGCCAGGTTGATGGTGTGCCAGGTCG
Organism: uncultured Duganella sp.; assembly: GCA_946482335.1. The sequence goes on from CAMLRG010000009.1 coordinate 43,684, forward strand.
CGAGGTTGAAGTAATAGCTGGACGGCACTTCGGCGCCACTGCGGAACTGGCTGCCATAGCCCAGCAGCGGCATCACGCTCGACAGGCTGAGGTACTTGTCGAAATCGGTGCCGCCAATATGGACGCCGCCGGTGGCGAGGATGTCGTCGCCGCGCTCGGCGCGTCCGGCGCGCTGCGGCCCCAGGCGCACCAGGGTGAAGTCCGAGGTGCCACCGCCGATGTCGGCAATCAGCACCAGTTCCTCGCGCTCGGTTTGCGCCTCGTACTCGAAGGCGGCGGCAATCGGTTCGTACTGGAACGCCACCTCGCGGAAACCGACGCTGCGCGCGATCGCGGCCAGGGTATCTTCCGCCAGCTGGTCGGCCGCCTGGTCGTCATCGATGAAGTGCACCGGGCGCCCCAGCACCACCTGGTCGAACTGGCGGCCGGCAGCGCTTTCGGCGCGGCGCTTGAGCTCACCGATGAACTGGGACAACAGCAGGCGGAATGGCAAGGCGCGCCCGCCCACCTCGGTCTGCCCTTCCATCAGGCTGGTGCCCAGCAAGCTTTTCAGGGAACGCATCAGGCGGCCTTCGCAGCCGGCCAGGTATTCGGCCAGGGCGGCCCGGCCATAACTGGTGTCATCGTCCTCGGCATTGAAGAAGACCACGGAAGGCAGGGTCATCTTGCCATCTTCCAGCGCGAGCATGATGGGGTGGCCCGGGCGCACCCATCCCACGGTGGAGTTGGAAGTGCCAAAGTCGATGCCGCAAGCCTGTGCCATGTGAATCGTCCGAAAACCCAAAGGGGCGGTATTTTAACAGTTTGCGGCGCGGCTAGGGCACCACACCCCAGGTTATAAACACTAGGAAACAATTGCCATGTGGTAAGATCCTAACTTATTCTCAACATCGCAAGCCAACCTGCCGTATCCGACCATGCCACAACCTGCGATCGACTTGGCCACGCAAAAGGCCATCATCCTCAAGGAGGGACGCCGCGTCACCTCCTATGATGTCGCGCTGGTGGCCGGGGTCTCGCAATCGGCGGTGTCGCGCTGCTTCAAGCCGGGCGCCAGCGTCTCCAAATCGACCTATGCGCGGGTGATGAAGGCGGCCCAGGGGCTCGACTACATCCCCAATGCCGCGGCGCGCAGCCTGATCACGCGCCGCACCAACATCGTCGCCATCATCGTCTCCCACTCCAGCATGCTGTACAACCCGGCGGCCTTGTCGGAGTTGAGCCAGCAGCTGAACCGGCGCGGCAAGCGCGCCCTGCTCTTCACCATGCAGCATGAAGGGGAAATCGAGAGCATCCTGACCGACGTCTGGCAGTTCCAGGTCGATGGCGTGGTGGCGGCGTCGCGCCTGACGGCCGTGCACGTGGCCGAATTCAAGCGCCGCCAGGTGCCTTTGGTGGTGTTCAACCGCCACCTGCGCGACCTCGACGTCAATACGGTGCTGTGCGACCAGTATGACGCCAGCCGCAGCCTGGTCAACCGGCTGGTGGCGGCGGGCCACCAGCAATTTGCCTTGATCGGCGGGCCGGACCAGAATTCGGTGGCGCGCGAACGCTTGCGCGGGGCGCAGGACCGGATTGTCGAATTGGGCTTGCCGGATGCGCCAGTGTTTACCGGCGCGTTCGATTACGCCAGCGGGGTGGCCGGGCTGCATGAATTGATCGGCAGGCTGGGCACGGTGCCGGACGCTGTGATCTGCGGCAACGATGCCATGGCCATGGGCTGCGTCGATGCGGCGCGCCAGCATCTGCATATCGACGTGCCGTCGGCGATGTCGGTGGTGGGATGCGACGCGGTGGAAGGCTCCAATTGGCTGAGCTATGAGCTCACCACGCTGCGCCAGCCGCTGCACAAGATGGCGGCGGCGGCGGCGGATTTGATGTGCAACCTGATCGAAGCCGATGGCGAAGTGGACGCGGAGAAGCGCGTGTTCGCGGCGCAGTTTGTCGAGGGGGAGACGGCGCGGCTGGTGGCGCCGCGGGCGGTGCTGGTGGCATAGAACCGGTGAATCGGGGTCTGGCCCTGCGGGCCAGACCCCGGTTTACCGGATTTCAACCGGCCGCAATCCGCTTCGCGATATGCGCCAGCGACTCCTCCACCTGGTCCACCAGGATCAGGCAAAGATCCCCATCCTGCAGCCGGTCCATTGCCGTATCGATCGCCACGAACTCCCCGGTAATCTCGTCCACGCGCGTAGTCCGGCTCGCCCCTTGCAGCCCCTGGCGCAGCAAACCCACCACCTCGCCGTCGGCGCGCCCGCGCTGGCAAGCATCCTGATACAGGACCACCTCGTCGAACGCCTTGCCCAGGATTTCCGTCTGCTGGCGGATATCCTGGTCGCGGCGGTCGCCGGCACCGGAAATCACCACCGAACGGCGCTTGGCCGGCATCGCATCGACCGCCTGCACCAGGGCCAGCATCGCATCCGGATTGTGGCCATAGTCGGCGATCACGGTCGCGCCGCGGTACTTGAAGATATTGAAGCGCCCCGGCGCATTATGGCTGTCGGTATTGAAGGTCAGCAGGCCGCGACGGATCGCATCCCAAGCGATCCCGGACGCCCAGGCCGCCGCCACCGCCGCCATGGTGTTCTCCACCTGGAAGCCGATGGTGCCGTTATGGGTGATCGGGATATCGGCCAATGGGATGCGCTGCTCGTTCTTGCCTTCCACCGCCACCAGCTGGCCGTTGTCGATGAACACGGTACGCTTGCCTTGCGCCAGATGCGTCGCCACCACCGGGTGGTAACGGTCGGCACCGAAAAAGATCACCTTGCCCTTGCATTTGGCCGCCATGGCAGCGACGATCGGATCGGTCGCATTCAGCACCGCATAGCCGTGCTCGTCGACGTTCATCACGATCACGCGTTTCAGCACCGCCAGGTCTTCCACCGTGGTGATGTAGTTCAGGCCCAGGTGGTCGCCGGCACCGATGTTGGTCACCACAGCCACCTTGCAGCGGTCGTAAGCCAGGCCTTCGCGCAGGATGCCGCCGCGTGCGGTCTCGAATACCGCCGCGTCCACGTCGGGGTGCTGGAGCACATTGCGTGCCGAGCGCGGACCGGAACAGTCGCCGGAGTCGATCTGGCGGCCATTGACGTAGACGCCGTCGGTATTGGTCATGCCAACCCGCAGGCCGCCGGCGGCGATCAGGTGCGCCGTCAGCCGCACCGTGGTGGTCTTGCCGTTGGTGCCGGTGACGGCCACCACGGGAATGCGGCCATCGTCGCCTTCCGGGAACATGGCATTGATGATCGCTTCACCGATCGGGCGGCCCTTGCCGTAGGACGGCGACAGGTGCATGCGCAAGCCGGGAGCGGCGTTGACTTCCACCACACCGCCATTCTGCTCCTCGATCGGGCGCAGCACGGAATCGCACACCACATCCACGCCGCAGATATCGAGCCCGATCATCTGCGCCGCTTCCACCGCGCGCGCGGCCACTTCAGGGTGCACGTCGTCGGTCACGTCGGTGGCGGTGCCGCCGGTCGACAGGTTGGCGTTATTGCGCAGCACCACGCGCTGCCCCTGCGGCGGCACCGAGTCGGCCGCCAGGCCCTGCAGCGCCAGGCGCGCCAGCGCGATATCGTCGAAACGGATCTTGGTCAGCGCGGTGCCGTGGCCGGTGCCGCGGCGCGGGTCGGCATTGACGATGTCGACCAGCTCGCGCACCGAATGTACGCCGTCGCCCACCACATGCGGCGGATCGCGGCGCGCGGCGGCGACCAGCTTGTTGCCGATCACCAGCAGGCGGAAATCGTGGCCAGCCAGGAAACGTTCGACCATGATGTCGTCGCGGAATTCCTTGGCGGCGTTGTAGGCGGCGATCGTATGCTCGCGCGTCGTGATGTTGACGGTCACGCCCTTGCCCTGGTTGCCGTCCTTCGGTTTCACCACCACCGGCAAGCCGATTTCCTGCGCGGCCTTCCAGGCATCTTCCGCATTTTCGGCGGTACGGCCCACCGGCACCGGCACGCCGGCCGCGTCCAGCAATTTCTTGGTCAATTCCTTGTCCTGCGCGATGGTTTCGGCAATCGCGCTGGTGCTGTCCATTTCGGCAGCCTGGATGCGGCGCTGCTTGCTGCCCCAGCCAAAGCTGACCATCGACCCTTCCGTCATGCGCCGGTACGGGATCTTGCGGGCCACGGCGGCATGCACGATGGAGCCGGTCGACGGGCCCAGGCGCACGTCTTCGTCCAGTTCGCGCAATTCGTGCAGTGCCGCGTCCAGGTCGAACGGTGCGTCGTCCATGGCCGCCTTGCACAGCTTCTCGGCCCACTCCACCGCCAGGCGGCCGACCGCTTCTTCGGTGTATTCCACCACCATCTGGTAAATGCCCGGTTCCAGCGTGGGCGTGGTGCGGCTGAACGTCACCGGGCAGCCGGCTTCGGCCTGCAGGCCGAGCGCCGCCACCTCCAGCACGTGGGCCAGCGGGATGGTATCGGCGTGGCCGGCCGGCTGCAGCTGCGCCAGACGCGGGAAGCGCGTACGCAGGCGCACTTCGAAACCGGGGATCTTGTCGACCGAACGCTCTTCCGGCGTGCAGGACACAATGGCTTCAACAGCCGTATGCTGGCTCCACAGATTTGGGCCGCGCAGCGCGCGGAGGCGAATAACTTCCATTCCTGGTAATCCTCAGTTTTTCTTGGTGTTCCACTCGAAGGTGCGCAGCGCTGCCCCGATCAGGTCGGGCGACAGGCCCATGGCCCAACCGGCGCCGATGGCTGCCAGCACGGCTTCCTTGCGGTCTTCTCCGCTGTCCGGCAGGCACGATGGCGGCAGCACCGCCAGTTCGTCGCGCCCGGCCGCCATCACGAAAGCGCCATCGCGCAGGAATACCGCGTGGCCGCCATCCTGACGGTGCGAATCGATCGCCGGCACGTGTTCGCTGGTGCCGTAGAAGATCACGTCGCCGTCGCACAGTTCGGCCATTTCGACCACTTGCGCATCGGACGCGTTCAGCACCGCGGCGCCTTCCGGCAGCACCACGTCGACCTGGGTGCGCAGCACGCCGAACATCTGTTCCGGCGAGTGGATGTAGAACTCGCCCAGCTCTTCATGGCCGGCCGCGTCGGTCACCACGCCCACCATGCACTTATCGTAAGCCAAGCCTTCACTCAGGATCATGCGGCTGGAATTGGCGAATACCGCCGCCTCCACATTCTTGTTCAGCAGCAGGCGTTCGCCGGACTCCCATTCGGTCAGCGGCCCGCGCGCCACGTTGCGGCCGTTCAGGTACACGCCCTGCTCGGTGGCGGTGCCGACGTAACGGCCGCCCATCTGCAGCAGCCAGCCGATCAGGCGCGCGATCAGCGCATTCTGGCGCGAGCCGGATACGCCGACGATCGGGATGCGGCCATCCTCGCCTTCGGCGAACAGCTGGTCGGCAATCGCATGGCCGACCGGGCGCGCGACGCCGCCGCCGGCCGGCTTCAGGTGCGCCAGCAAGCCCGGGCTGGCATTGACTTCGATGATGGCCCCGCCCTGCTCTTCCAGTGGTTTCGAAATATCCGCCGCGACCAGGTCGATGCCGGCGATATCAAGGCCGATGGTGCGCGCCGCCAGTGCCGCCATCTCGGCCACGGCCGGGTGCACCAGGTCGGTCACGTCGTTGGCGACGTTGCCGTTGACCTGGATCAGGACCCTGCGGCCGGCTTCCACCACGGAGTCCGGCGTCAAGCCCTGGCGTTTCAGGTCCAGCTGCACTTCCTCCGACTTTTTCGGTTCGACGATATTCAGCGGGAATTCTTCCGTGGTGCCGCGGCGCGGATCGGTATTGATCTGCGTATCGACCAGCTCCTGCACGGTGGACTTGCCGTCGCCATCGACCCACAGCGACTCGCCCATCGACGCCGCCACCATCTGGCGGCCCACCACCAGCAGGCGGTGCTCGTTGCCGACGATGAATTTCTCGACGATGACGCTCTTGCTGCCGCCACGGGTGACGGCGATATCGTAGGCTGCGCGCACGTCCGCTTCGGTCATCAGGTTCAGCGACACGCCACGGCCATGGTTGCCGTCATAGGGCTTGAGCGCCACCGGCAAGCCGATGTCCTGCGCTTCTTCCCACGCTTCGTCGGCGCTCTTCACCAGGGTGCCCTCGGGGACCGGCACGCCGACCGACTTCAGCAAGTCCTTGGTCATGTCCTTGTCCGAGGCGATGCCTTCGGCGATGGCCGAAGTGTTGTCGGTTTCCGCCGTCCAGATGCGGCGCTGGCGCGCGCCGTGGCCAAGCTGCACCAGGTTGCCGTCGGTCAGGCGGATGTGCGGGATCTTGCGGTCGGTCGCCGCGTCCACGATGGAGGCGGTCGACGGGCCGAGGCACAGCGATTCGACCATCGAGGTGAGTTTTTCGACGGTGGCGGCCAGGTCGTAAGGCTGGTCTTCGATGGCGGCCAGCATCAAGTCCTTCCCGGCAGCGAGCGCGGCGCGGCCAACCTGTTCCTGGCGGGTGCGGAATGCCATCTTGTAAATGCCGCTGCCTTCGGCGGTCTGGCGCGTCTTGCCGAAACCGGTGCGCATGCCGGCCAGGTTCTGCAATTCGAGTACCACGTGCTCCAGCACGTGGCCGGCATAGGTGCCGTCGCGCAGGCGCTCGAGGAAGCCGCCGCGCTCACCGACGCCGCAGCGATGCTCGACCAGCCCTGGCAGGAAGGCGATCAAGCGTTCATAAAATCCGGGAAGTTTGTTCGAAGGGTAGTTTTCAAGCTCGCCGATATCCAGCCAGGCTTCGATCACCGGGCGATAGGTCCAGATGTTCGGTCCACGCAAGTGTGTTACGCGGAGAAACTCAATATCTTTCTTTTTTGTCATGTTTTAGCTCTTGTACCTCTTGCGGTATACTCCGCCCGTCCTGCTATTTTCCCACTGTTTCGCAATTCTTGCCACTTGGCAAAGAGTGCCGGAGTCCGACCCATAATGATAACAAACCAACTTTCCTCTGAGCTGAGCCTGACAGAACTTCCCGACAGGTGGCGCACAGAGATCCCGGCGCTCGCCCCGGAAGAAAACGTCCTCGGCGCGCTGGAGGTTGACCTCGACTCCAAGCTTCACTTCAACAAAGGCCTGGTGCTCCTCACGGAGCGCCGCATTATGGCACGCGCGCCTGGTGAAACGGTATGGCGCGATTGGACGTATCGTGGTGGCATGGCTCTAAAGCTGCACGATCATGCCGGTGTCGGGCACCTGGAACTGGTCGACGACAAGCAACGCCTGGCGGCATGGCGCTTCACTTTGGGCCAGAACCTGCTGGCGATCCGCCTGCAGGAGAACTTCACGCGCCTGCACGAGGCCCATGTGTACGGGAAACCACTGCAAGCGGTCGAACAGAACTCGTGCCCGACCTGCAAGGCCCCGCTCGAAGCGGACCAGGAAGAATGCCCGGTGTGCACCAAGGTGGTCCACACGCCGCCGTCCACCTGGACCCTGTTCCGCCTGTGGCGCTTTACCAAGCCTTACCAGTGGCAGCTGCTGCTCGGCTTCGTGCTGATGCTGCTCTCCACCGGTGCGCACCTGATCCCGCCGTACGTGATCATGCCGCTCACCGACAATGTGCTGATTCCTTACCAGAACGGCAAGCCGGTCGATACTTCGCTGGTCTGGATGTATATGAGCGCCCTGGTCGGCGCGGCGATCCTGGCCTGGATTTTCGGCTGGGGCAAGACCTATGTGCTGGCATTGGTGTCCGAGCGCATCGGCGCCGACCTGCGCACCACCACCTATGAACACCTGCTGCGCATGTCGCTCGAATACTTCGGCGGCAAACGGACCGGCGACCTGATGTCGCGTATCGGCTCCGAGTCGGACCGCATCTGCGTCTTCCTCTCGCTGCACCTGCTGGACTTCGCATCGGACTGCCTGATGATCATCATGACGGGCGTGATCCTGTTCACGATCGACCCGTGGCTGGCCATCACCACCCTGCTGCCGCTGCCTTTCATCGCCTGGATGATCCACCTGGTGCGCGACCGCCTGCGCACCGGCTTCGAAAAGATCGACCGCGTGTGGGGCGAAGTGACCAACGTGCTGGCCGATACCATTCCCGGCATCCGCGTGGTGAAAGCCTTTGCGCAGGAAACGCGCGAGGCGCAGCGCTTCCGCACCGCCAACAAGCACAACCTGGCGGTGAACGACAAGCTGAACAAGGTGTGGTCGCTGTTCTCGCCGACCGTTTCCTTCCTGACCGAACTGGGCATCCTGGTGATCTACGTGTTCGGCATCTGGCTGATCTCCAAGCATAGCGTCACGGTCGGTGTGCTGAGCGCCTTCGTGACCTATGCCACGCGCTTCTACGGCCGTCTCGATTCGATGAGCCGCATCGTGTCGGTGACGCAAAAGTCCGCCTCGGCGGCCAAGCGCATCTTCGACATCCTGGACCACGTGTCGAGCGTGCCGGACCCTGCGCAGCCGGTCAAGGTCGACAAGATCCGCGGCGACATCACGCTGCGCGAAGTCGGCTTCCGCTATGGGAACCGCGCGGTCAACCGCGGCGTCAACCTGGAAATCAAGGCGGGCCAGATGATCGGCCTGGTGGGCCACTCCGGTTCCGGCAAATCGACCCTGGTCAACCTGATCTGCCGCTTCTACGACGTGGCCGAAGGCGCGATCCTGCTCGATGGCCAGGATATCCGCAATTTCGCCGTGTCCGACTACCGCCGCAACATCGGCCTGGTGCTGCAGGAACCTTTCCTGTTCTTCGGCACCATCGCCGAGAATATCGCCTACGGCAAGCCGGACGCCACGCGCGAAGAAATCATGAAGGCGGCGCGCGCGGCGCATGCGCACGACTTCATCCTGCGCCTGCCGCAGGGTTACGACTCGATGGTCGGCGAACGCGGCCAGGGCCTCTCCGGCGGCGAGCGCCAGCGCATTTCGATTGCGCGCGCCCTGCTGATCGACCCGCGCATCCTGATCCTGGACGAGGCAACCGCCTCGGTCGACTCCGAAACCGAGAAAGAGATCCAGAAGGCGCTGGACAACCTGGTCGCCGGCCGCACCACCATCGCCATCGCGCACCGCCTGTCCACGCTGCAGCGCGCCGATCGCCTGGTCGTCATGGACCGTGGCCGCGTGGTGGAAGAAGGCCCGCACGAGGAGCTGATGGCCCAGGAAGGCCATTACTACCGCCTCTACCAGGCGCAGGCACGTAACGTCGATACCGACCTGGATGACAAAGCAAAGACCCGCGAAGATGACAATTGATTTTTCCCTCAGCCGCGATAGTTTCGGCAAACTGAACCTGATCGACGCCAACGGCGTGCTGCACGAAGGCGTCGCGCCGGTGCGCGCCTTCCCCATCCAGGCGCCGGAAGAAGGGCTGTCGCTGGTGAACACGGACGGCAAGGAAGTGGCCTGGCTGGACCGCATTTCCGACCTGTCGCCGGACATGGCCGACATCGTGCGCGAGGAATTGGCCGGGCGCGAATTCATGCCCGTCATCACGCGCATCATCGACGTGGGCAGCTATGCCTGCCCTTCCACCTGGACCGTCGCCACCGACCGGGGCGACACCAGTTTCGTGCTGCGCGGCGAGGAAGACATCCGTCGCATCGGCAGCGTTTCGCTGCTGGTATCGGACAGCCACGGCATCCACTTCCTGATCCGCGACCAGTTCGAACTTGACAAGCACAGCAAGCGTATCCTCGACCGCTTCCTCTAAACCCTTGGCGCGCCCGGCAATGCGAGCGGGGCGCTGAACAGGATCACGGCCTGGCCGCTGATCGTCACGCCCACCGGCGCGTCGTTCCCGATGGCGACG